>JAZOWR010000132.1:0-1509 GCA_045659345.1 Ructibacterium sp. | reverse complement strand
TGCAAACACCATGAAGCTGACCTTTACACCCAGCAAGGAAGGCATGGTAGCCGTTCCCGATCAGGAAATCACGCTTCCGGCTGGCAGGGATGGCAAGGATGGTCAAGATGGTGCTGACGGTGCGCCCGGTGCAGATGGCTATACCCCTCAAAAGGGCGTGGACTACTACACGGAAACGGACAAAGCTGGAATGGTCGAGGAAATGACCAAACAGACCGCACCTGTCAGTTACAAGCCCCAAACCCTAACCGAAGAACAGAAAGCACAGGCGAGGGAGAATATTGGAGCATCTACCTATTACAGCACCACAAGAGAGGTGCTCGAGGGAGCAAACAAAAATACTGTCACATCCGCTTATGTATTCGGTCTGTATGATGCGTTGATGAAAGAATATCCCCACAATGTGCAGAAAAGAGAAGTACATAACGATGACGGCACTTTCACCAACTATGAGTATGTAATTTCCACAGGGGAATACAACACATCAGGAAAGCGTGGTGTACTCGACACCCATATCAAAAAGCCGAAGTATCTCATTTTGACCGGTATCCACGGCAGAGAGAAAAATGCGATTATATCGGCATACCGCTTCATTCGTGATGTTCTTAGCGGACACTATGTTCTTTCTGCTTTTAGAGAGGGCGCGGTCATTCACATCATGCCTATGGGAAATCCAGAGGGTGTCGATGCAATGCAACGGCATAACAACAACGATGTCAACATCAACAGAAACTTTGATTGGAAATGGGTTAAAGAGGATTATTCGGGTGCCTCGGCTACATCAGAGAAAGAAACGCAAGCCATTGTCAACTGGTTAAAGGCGAATCGTGATGCGGAGTTGTTTATCGATTGGCACAATTCCGGCAATATAAACGAAGTTGCTATGCTTGCCGGCTTAGATAATGAAACCATTGACAGAGCGAAGAAAATCGCAATGCGAGGTGTTGACCGAGTTATTCCACACTGGAGAGATGTTATCGGCTACACCGCACATATTGCGTTAGATGCCAATGGCAAAGAAAGTCTTCTTGACCCTATTTTCTCGTATTCATCTTTCTGCGACCTTCCGGGTCTCGCCGTCCATTACGCAATGGGTGCTTTGGGCATTCCTAGTCTTGCAGTTGAAACAACAGCATTTGCAAATGGAGACTATGCTGATTATGTCGGGGACAACAATATGTTTACGCCCGAAACTGTTGCGGCTGGTGCGGAATCGATTGGAAATATCCTGTTGGAGTTTTACGAGCAGTATATCAGCGGTGAGGTAGACAGTTTTACCGAGGACGATAAAACAGACATTGTGAATGCCGTACTTGTGGCACTGATGGCAACACTGAGCAATAGCTTTGCGTATTACAGTTCCATGATTGCAGCTGTGACCGATGTTAATGCTGGTACGATTGGCACGAACGCAGATGCAGATGTATCTACGGCAGTCGCAGGTGTTTACACAAACGGCGGACAGCCTTATGTAGTGCTTTTGAAAGATACAACTGAGGTAGCGAGAGT
>JAZOWR010000131.1:0-2049 GCA_045659345.1 Ructibacterium sp. | reverse complement strand
TGCGGACGGAACGGACGGATGGGGGATTTCAGTACATGCTGAATATAAAAAAAGGTTATTTCATCCTGAGGGAGAATCGCAACGAATGCTCCGCCAGCCCCCATCCAGCCGTAATCCCGGGCAATCCCTCCGGGACGGGGACAACGGACTCCAAGTCCGTATGAATAATTATGGTCAGAAAAATGCCACTTTAAAAACGCATTGTCAGAAAAACGGCTGATTTGAGGAACCGTCATTCTGGCGATGGTTTCCGGTTTTATAAAACGGTATGTCCGCAACGCTTCAAGGAAAGCTACATAATCATCTACGGTGGAAACACATCCGCCGCCGCCGCTTTCGTAGGCGGAACCAAACTTGCAGATTTGTGTCTGCGAAGAACAGAGGTTATATTGACCGCTCTTTGAATCGTACCGGTACTGGGCTGAGATTTCCGGAAGTTCTTCCTCAGGAAGCAAAAATGTGGAGCGTTTCATCCCGGCAGGATCGAAGATGTTTTCTTTCACAAATTCGCCGAAACGCTTGCCGGAAACCACCTCCACGACTGCGCCAAGCACATCGTGACACAAACTGTATTGCCAGGAGCTTCCCGGTTCAAAGCTCAAGGGGTCACAGGCAATGTACTTCATTGCTTCACGGGTCGGCATGAGCCCCCGGGTTTCCGCAATACCGCGTTGGATGTTTTCAGAATCCACATTATAGGTCAAACCGGCAGTCATGGTGAATAAATGCCGCAGCGTCATGGTATTTTTGACATTTTCGATTGTACCGTCAGTCATCTTTTTCATGTGTTTGAATTCCGGCAGATATTCATGGACGGCATCGTCAAGGCGGATAATATCCTTTTCAACCAGCATGAGCGCTGCGGTACAGGTGATCAATTTGGTGCAGGAATAGATATTATACCGTTCATTTTCGGTGACAGGGCGTCTCCTTTCTGCATCGGAAAATCCTGATTTACAGCGAAAAATGCACTTCCCCTGCCGCAGGACGATGCAGTCGAAACCGGGAATACCGAGAGATTCAAAATGCCTCAACAATTTCAAGGTTTCGCCATTTTGCTTCATATTCCTCCTCCAAAGTTTTAATTTAGCTGCTGATTGCGGCTCAATATAGCACTGAAAAGAACATTTTACCAGCCTGAGTTGCAGGGATTTTTGTTTTTATTAAGATTTTTACTTGAAAAGTTTGAAAAAAATGATAAGCGTACCCATTATTGCGGTACCTTAACAAAGGAAGATTTAGGCAAAAAGGTGTGTGTTCTCGGCTGGGCACAGAAGCAGAGAGATTTAGGGTCACTTATCTTCATTGATCTTCGTGACAGAACAGGTATAGTTCAGCTTGCATTTGACGATAGCACCGAAAGAGAGTCCTTTGAAAAGGCGTTTACTGTACGTGCGGAGTTCGTTCTCTGCGCTAAGGGTGTTGTAAGAGCAAGAGGAGTGGGCGCTATAAACAAGAACATTCCCACAGGTGAAATTGAAATTGCCGTAGAGGAGCTTAAGATTCTTACAAAGGCGCAGACACATCCCTTTGAAATCGTTGGAAACAGCGACGGTACGGCTGACCTTCGCTTGAAGCATAGATATCTCGACCTTCGTCGTCCGGATATGCAGAGAAACTTAATCGCCCGTTCAAAAATAACTAACCTTACAAGAAACTACTTTAACGAAAACGGATTTATAGACGTAGAAACCCCTAACCTTATACGTCCCACACCTGAGGGAGCTCGCGATTACCTTGTTCCCAGCCGTGTGCATAACGGTAAATTCTACGCTCTTCCCCAGTCTCCCCAGATTTATAAGCAGCTTCTTATGTATTCAGGCTTTGACCGTTATATCCAGATTGCCCGTTGCTTCCGTGATGAGGACCTTCGCGCAGACCGTCAGCCCGAATTTACACAGATAGATATGGAAATCTCCTTTACAGATGAGGACGAAATCATCGCTATCAACGAGGGATATATCAAGTATATCTTTGATAACTTCATGGGTCAGAAGATAGAGACTCCCTTTGAAAGAATTACATGGCGTGAGGCTATGGACCGCTTCG
>JAZOWR010000130.1:0-4281 GCA_045659345.1 Ructibacterium sp. | reverse complement strand
TTTGATTTCCTGTAAATCCATTTACTCACCTCACTTCTTCCTGCCCATAGCCAGTACCGTTGTAGTTGTCTATGTTCCGCAGGATGGTGTCGATCTTGTTCTTCTCTGCCTCTGCTTCCTTCTGTGCCTTATTCTCTCTGTAGGCCTTAAGAGGATTGACAGTAGGCGTTTCAATCGTTTCACCTTTGCTTACTGTCTGCCCTACCTTAGCACCAATAACGAAGCAAGCAATATTAGAAAGACTAGCAATTGCCAGTAACAATACAACGTCCATGCTTCCTCCTATATGATTGTGATCATCTCACCGAAGTCATAGAAGATTTCCTGCTTCTTCTCAACAGTGAAATGATGCTGCGGTTTTACTTCAATAACGTCACTTGGGAAGACTACCTGCTCCCGGATATGATGAGCAATCGCTAAAGACATCATCTGGTCATCGTGTCCGCCCTGTGGTGCCTCTATGCGTCCCTTCTCATTGCGGATGATAGTCAGCAGTTCCTCCAGTGTATCCTTGCTGTTGATCATCTCGCAGTGTTCACGGACGATCTCTACCAACCTGGAAATGATGGTAGGTCTTGTCAGAGAAGTCGTCTTGAAGCCGTATCTCTTCTCAGTCTTTCCGGTGTATGTATCCTGTGCTACTCTGGTGTACTGTTTCAGGTATCCCAGTCTCTGAAGTTCCATGATGGGATAGCTGTCAAAGTTGGCTTCAATACCAATCAGTGCATCCTTGTAGTATTTACCCAGACAAAAAACCTGCCGTGTGTACTGGTCAGCATCAAACTGGTGTCTTAGCTTGGCTACCTGCTGTCCTGTCTTAGCATCTATTACATCAGCTACGAAATAGTCAGAACCTTCGCCAGCAGTATCACCACCAATGCAATACTCAGTCATCTCAGGAACGTTCGGTACTTGGTAGATCTGAATGTATCCGTCCCTATCATTGACCCATCTGATATTTGTTATCTTCAGTCCGTCGTAGTCGTAGATGAAGTAGCCTGTCTTCATAGGCTTTTGCAATCTGCTCAGTCTATCCAAGACAATAGCCACATCGAATACGTTCTTGCCGGACAGCAGGAAAGCCTCATGCGGTGTGCAAGGGTATTCCTGTTTGATTAGGTCTTTGTCCAGGTACTTGTCGTATTTGTTCCAATACCAAAAAAGCTGCTCTGCATCGAGACTCTTCTCATCTCTCAGCCAGCGCAGCCTTTCCCATATCCAGTCTTTCTTTGTATCTATAGCACGAAGGAAAGAGTCTCTTACATCTTCACTAGGGAAGCGGACTCTGTACTCTTTCGTCTTCCACCATTCATAAAAGCAATTGATGTGAGATCCGCTGTTCCACATCTTCTGATAGTCGTTGTAGCCGTTTGCTGTACTCTCATATATCTTGATGCAGTTCTTAGTGAACGCTTCACCAAGCGCACCCTGCACCGGAGCAATGCCATTCTGCCAGAAAGCACACTCAGATCCATGAAAGAAGTTAACCGTTCTGGAACGGCCTACATCCTTTGTTGCGGTATCTACTGCCCAGCTGGAGTTGATCTTCTCAAACAGTAACTGCTTTCTGTTGTTGAACTTCTCTGTAGGCTTCAGTGCTTCCGGTAGCTGGCTGTATGGGAACTTGGCTTTGTTCTGGAAAATAGCTTCTGAGTTGTCGCTCTTGTCTGCCAGTGTGTACCCCTGGAAGTTCCTGTTCAGAATAGAACATGCAAGCTGATAGGCAGTAACTACAGTGGTAAAGCCTTGCTGTCTGCCTTTCAGCACCAGCAGTGAGATATCTGTGATCAGACCAGCCTCAAAGTCTTCCTTTGCCTGGTTGAGTGTGTCCATGAACTCATGCTGCACATCATTCAGGAAGAAAGGCATTGTCTTCTGATTCTTATCAACGACGATAAAAACCAGTTCAACCAGTTTCTCAGGGTATTGCTTTACCTCTGCCAGCAGCTCTTTGCTGGTCATCAGTTCATGCGCTACCGCTTCTCTGAACTTCTTGTCAAAGTCAATGCTGTGGTTTTCTTCCCACTTGTCTTTGCGCTTCTGAATCAGATAGTCAGCAGTGTACATTAAATCAAATCCTCTAGCTTTGTGACGTTCAGACTGCCATCAATCTTCGTCACATACTCGCCATCCATTTTGTTAAGCTGGTCAGATGCTTTCAGTCTGGCATTGATGTCAACCTCTTCATTATTGATGACCTTTGTCAGCCATTCCTTGCGCTCCTGAGCAGTCATAATCGTAGGCTTTGCTGCCAAATCTCTTAACTCTCTTAACCTTGCCGTGATATTGACGTTGCTTGCCAACTCACTTGCTTTCTCTATTACAGACTTATCTGTCATTCTGCTGGTGTTATAGGCAGAGCGGTATGCATCTGCCTGAGTCATTCCCTCTGCAATACACTTTGCAAACTTCTCTTGTTTAGCTGTGAGCATACTCTCTCACCTTCTTTCTTTTGTTGTGCAGTTCCCACTTAGATTGTCACACACCCCTCTGTGCGGAAGGTCATTCCTTCCTGGGACACAAGGTGCAGTTTTCAGCAGGCATTGTCATTCTTTGTGAGGCGTTCTGCTTACTCTCACATAGCAAGGAGCGACCTTGCGACTGGGAGCAGACATGGGAGTCGAACCCATTCCTCCTGGCTTATGAGGCCAGTGACTTAACCGCTTGTCCTGTCTGCCGTGTATTGATATCGTCGACTATTGTCGATTCGATATGTCGACATTCGTCGAGTATTGTCGACTATTGTCGAGTTTAGTCGTATTTCGTCGATAATTGACGATAAGTATGTGAGCGCACCTTAGGCGATCCCGGTTAGACCGCCCCTAAGGAGGTGAAAGGTATTTAACGGACATCCCTCCCAAGTATGCCAAAAGGAATATCCGCAGGTGCTTTGCTCATGTAAAAAGACCACCCCGGTCACAAGATGGTCTGTCTGCTTTATATTGTCATGCTGTCAGTGCTAGGTTTCCTGTGCCAGTTACTAGGCTTGGGTTTGTATTCCGCACCATCATAGGGATTTATCGGAATCTGGTGGACTTCCAACCACCGCTTTTTCATCAAGTTGACAGCATGACACCAAATAGCGTTCCTTCCAAACTAGTATACACTGTCATTTGCCACACATCGCATGGCTCGGCAGTGGGAAGGGCAGCTTTATTGGTAAAATAAAAAGCACCCAACCATCCCGGCTGAGTGCTTTCCTCACTTATTCATTCTATACTCTATCACAGAAAGAAGTCACTTGCTATACGATTTAGTCACAGGAAGTCACAAACTTTTCTTTTCTCCATCCATCTTTGCTCCACAGTTGGGGCAGTAGTTGTATTTGGAAGTATCAGCGGTCAGAGTGTCCCAGTCCTCCCAACCGCAAAGGGAACATTCAAAAGCAGAATCATGATCTTTCAAATTATGCCCATGCACCACTTCCACGGCATCGACAGTATTCGCTTCTAACCAGTCTTCGATATTGTCAACCGCATCCGTATAACCCATGTCGTACTGGTCATAAGGTTCACGATGTTTTGTAGCATGCCGGGTATACGATTCCAACGTTATAGGATCATAAGCCTTCAGCCGTTTTTCAGTTGCCATCAGTAGCCCCTCCATATCCTATTCCAAGACCTCTTTGCTCTTCGCTTGCCCACTTTGGTTTTTCCGCAATAATGGCAATTCCAACATTCAACGTAGTATTTTGAAAAAATGCCACGCAGTGGATGAATCCGAACCATCATAGGTTTTTCTGCTTCACAGCCGGGACACTCTTTTAATTCAGTTGCCATCACTTTTTATCCTTTCCCTAATCTTCTGCACACTCTTCAACGCCCTTCCATGCGTAGTAGTAGCCCAACCATATTCCTTTCCGTAGTGGTCTGCTACATCCTGTAGTGTCATGTACTGGACGTAAATCCTGTGCATAATGTCGTATTCAATCGGACTGTCAAGCTGTTCGATGACCTGAATGACCTCTTTCTTCTTGTCAATCAGTTTATCTACCAGACTGTCGATCTCCGCTTCCACATCGATGCACTTGGTGCTCGCATCTGCCATCTTCTGCTTTGATCCAGAGGACTGCACTCTCTCGCCCTCCATGTTGGCAGTGATCCCAAGTGCCAGGTCATGCCACTGCTGTTTCTCGATGATTTTGTTTTTTATCAGCAAGTCCAGCTTCTTCGGCTGGTTTAAGAATTCTTTAGCATCCAAGTTATCACCCCCACTCACGCCATCCCACAGGCTTGCCCACACCATGTATGGACAATTCCTGTGGACTGGTTCTTTTACTTA
>JAZOWR010000129.1:0-1579 GCA_045659345.1 Ructibacterium sp. | reverse complement strand
ATTTCCCGGAAGTCTGTCGGTAGGATGCCCGTTAAGGTACGCATAGGGCACGGTATCCGTAATTGTTTGAATATACGCATCTCTTAGCTTGGTGAGATACGCCGCCTTGGAAGAAATGTCTGCCGTTGCAAGCTCGATTGCCTTACCAAGACCTACAATTCCCGGTACATTCTCGGTTCCGGCACGGCGGTTTTTCTCCTGTGCGCCGCCGGTAATGAAGGAGGTCAGCTTGACTCCTTTTCTCACATAGAGAGCACCGCTCCCCTTAGGTCCGTGGAACTTATGCCCGGTCAGGGAGAGCATATCAATGTGCATGGCTTTGACATCAATGGGAACCATCCCGATTGCCTGCACCGCATCGGTATGAAAGATAACCCCTGCCTCTTTGCAGATTTCCCCGATTTGCGGAATCGGCATCAGCGTCCCGATTTCGTTGTTGGCAAACATCACAGTGACCAAAATTGTAGTATCCTTGATGGCATCCCTCACTGCCTCGGCAGTAACTCTGCCATATTCGTCCACCGGCAGATAGGTCACCTCATACCCCTCTTTTTCAAGACTCTGGCAGGTATGAAGCACCGCATGGTGTTCTACCGCCGTGGTAATGATGTGGTTGCCTTTTTGTTTCATGCTCTTTGCTACCGAGCGAATTGCCCAGTTGTCTGCCTCGCTGCCCGAACCGGTGAAGTAAATCTCCCCACTCTCTGCCCCAATGGCAGCAGCGACCTGTTCTCTTGCTTTGTCAACGGCAGCTTTTGCCGTCTGCCCCTCTGCATATATGCTGGAGGGATTGCCGTAACCTTCTGTGAAATACGGCATCATCTCTGCAACCACTTCGGGCGACACCTTAGTGGTTGCCGCATTGTCTGCATAAATTCTCTTTTGCATAGTATCTTCCTTTCTCACAGCACAATCTATGAAAAGTAGATGTTCTGTTATTTTTCTAATTCCTTAATATCCCGGCAATCAGGCGTGCAGAAAATGTGGTGAGATTTGTTCGTTGTGAGCCTTTTACCGGCAGGAGTGTGCTTGCTGCACATGACTGTCTGTGAAAGACGATGCAACGGGCAAAGATTGCCACATTTTCTAACGCCATTTTTGGCTCTGGGCAACAGCCAACCTATCGCATCTCTCGTTTTCCGGATGCCCCGCATGACCCTTCACCCAGACAAGCGTCACTTCATGAATCCTTAATAACCTAAGAATTTTCTCCCATAAATCAGGGTTGAGTGCCTTATCCTTTTTGTTACGCATCCAGCCGTTGGCTTTCCATTTTTCTGCCCAACCCTGCTCAATGGCGTCCACAAAATATTTGGAATCGCTGTAAAGCGTGACCTTGCAAGGCTCGGTCAAAGCCTCAAGGCCTGCAATCACCGCAGAGAGCTCCATCCGGTTGTTGGTGGTGTTTTTCTCGCCGCCGGAGAGTTCTTTTTCGTGCTTGCCATACCGGAGAATCGCTCCCCAGCCGCCGGGCCCGGGATTGCCGCTGCACGCACCGTCGGTAAAAATCTCAACCTGTTTTTTCTCCGCCACGCACACCGCTCCTTTTGCATAAAAATTCATTCTATAGTATAACACA
>JAZOWR010000128.1:0-3175 GCA_045659345.1 Ructibacterium sp. | reverse complement strand
CGCTGCAAGAAAAAAGAGCCTTATTTTACTAAAAAAACTGGATTATAAAACCCTGCTCTTCTTTGTGGGACTGTTTATTGTGGTAGGCGGTCTGGAGCAAACCGGAATTTTGGAACAGATTGCTAACTTTATTGCCAAAATCAGCGGTGACAATGTACTGCTTTTGGTCGCTATTATCATCTGGATTTCCGCTCTGGCAAGTGCTTTTGTGGACAACATTCCCTTTGCGGCAACCATGATTCCGGTTATCAAGGCATTGGCGGTCAGCAGCGGTGTTTCGATTGATACACTGGCGTGGTCGTTGTCGATGGGAACTGACATTGGCGGCTGTGCAACCCCCATTGGGGCATCTGCAAATGTTGTTGGTATTTCTGCCGCAGCACATGAGGGCTACTTTATCGGCTGGGGCAAGTTTTGCAAGTATTCTCTGCCGGCAACGGTGATTATACTTCTGATTTCCACAGTGTGTATTTATCTTAGATATTTCTAAGGGAGGTATTTCTATGAACCAACAGGTTATTATTGCAATTGGCCGTGAGTTTGGCAGCGGCGGACATGTGATTGCAGAAGAACTTTCTAAGCGGTTTAATCTGCCTTTTTATGACCATAATATTTTGGATCATCTGGCAGAAGAAAAAGGTATTGATCATATCATGCTTAAAAAGTATGATGAAAAACCCAGATTGAAATTTTTTACCAAAAGGGTTAAAGGTCATTCGTCCTCTTTTGCTGACCATGTTGCCAATATGCAGTTCAAATTCCTGCAGGAAAAGGCAGACAGAGGCGATTCCTTTGTCATTGTAGGTCGTTGTGCCGAGCGTAAGCTTGCAGAGAACAAGCATTTGATTTCTATTTTTGTGCTTGGTGATATTCCTTGCAAGGTTCAGCGCATCAAGGAGAGATACGGTCTTTCTACCGATGAGGAAGCAGAGCGGATGCGTACCCGCAAGGATTTGGAAAGAAAGATGTATCACAACAACCATTCCAGAGGCAAGTGGGGAGATTCCAGAAACTATCATCTGTCAGTTAACAGCAGTAAGCTGGGGTTAGAAAAAACGATAGATTTTCTGGGAGCGTATATCAAAGAGAGAATCCAGCAATTTGAACAATAACATAAAAATGTGAATCAAGGTTCTGTTTACTTAACGGATAATCCATCAGGATTATCCGTTTTTTAGTGTATTAAGAATTGACGGTATTTTTTATGTAGGGTATAATAATCCGTATGATATTGAAAACCGATAAGTTTTGTAGTAGAATAAAATTAGCTATCGACAAAATTCCAAAAATGGAATATAATAGGATGACAGAGTTGATGAGGTGATAGTTATGGTGTATGAAAATATTTTGCAGGCCATTGGAAACACGCCTATGGTAAAACTGAATAAGCTTGCGCCCAAGAACGGTGCTCGGGTTCTTGTGAAGATAGAGGGACAGAATGTGGGAGGTTCTATCAAGACCAGAACGGCATATAACATGATTCGTCGGGCGGAACAAGAAGGAAAGCTTCACAAGGATTCCATTATTGTGGAACCGACCAGCGGGAATCAGGGTATCGGACTTGCTCTGGTTGGAGCGGTACTGGGATACCAAACCAAAATTATTATGCCGGATTCGGTCAGTGAAGAACGATGGAAGCTGGTGCGCCATTACGGTGCGGAGGTCATTTTGGTTCATGATGAGGGTAACATCGGTCAATGTATCGAAGAATGTCTGCGACTTGCACGCTCCATGGAGAAGGAGGATGCAAATGTGTTTGTTCCTCAGCAGTTTGAAAATCCTGCAAACACTGAGATTCAAAGGAACCAAACAGGCAGAGAGATTTTGGAACAGGTAGATGGACCCATTCACGGATTTTGCTCCGGTATTGGCACGGGAGGAACTATTACAGGTATCGGCGAAACGCTAAAGGCAGAGAACCCGGACATGGTTATTTGGGCAGTGGAGCCTGAAGATGCGGCAATTTTATCCGGCGGGTCGATTGGCGCTCATCTGCAGATGGGAATTGGCGATGGTATCATTCCTGAAATTTTAAACCGTAACATTTATGACGATATTTATATTGTAAAAGACGATGAGGCGATTCAAACATCCAAGGATTTGGCGGCCAAGGAAGGGATTATGTGCGGCATCTCCAGCGGAACCAATGTGGCAGCGGCAATCAAGCTTGCAGAAAAGCTTGGCCCCGGAAAGACGGTAGTCACCGTTTTGCCGGATACAGCAGAGAGATATTTCTCCACCCCGTTATTTGATAAATAGAGCGATGATGAAGAACTATAAGATTACAGTGCAGTATGATGGCACAAGATATAACGGCTGGCAAAGACAGGGAAACACCAAAAACACCATACAGGAGCGGTTTGAAACGATATTGCTTAAGCTGTGCGGCAAGGAAATTCCTGTGTTTGCCTCCGGGAGGACCGATGCCGGCGTACATGCAGAGGCGCAGGTCGCAAACTTTAGGTGCGATACAGAGCTTTCGGCAGAGGAACTAATGATCTATCTAAACCGATATCTGCCGGAGGACATTGCGGTACTTTCCATCGCTGAAGCAGATGAGCGATTTCACACCCGTTTGAACGCGGTTTCCAAAACCTATGAATATCGAATTGCTCTTGGCAAACCCAATGTGTTTGAACGAAAATATGTTTACACAACAGAGGAAGAGCCGGACCTAGAGAAAATGCGGTCGGCTGCAGAATGTTTGCTTGGCAAACACGATTTTAAAGGGTTTAGTTCGGTGGGAAAAACCAAGAAATCTACGGTGCGAACCATTCATTCTATCAGAATAGATCAAGGTGCTGACAAAGTAATAAGTATCAGAATCAACGGCAGCGGATTTTTGTATCACATGGTACGAATCATAGCAGGTACCCTGTTAGATATTGGAACAGGGAAGCTGGATGCCTCTGTGATAGAAGAAGTGTTTAGCGAAAAGACAAGAAAAAAAGCAGGGAGAACACTGCCTGCCTGCGGACTAAAGCTTATGGAAGTTAGCTATCGGTAAAAAGGAAGTGACCCTTGACTGCGTTTCTGCAATCAAGGGTCACTTCTGCTCGTTCTTAATATCTAACATCTTTGGTTAACCTCTCTTTCTTAAGATTCCTTTTGCTGTTTACCTCAATACCTCAAACACTCATTTTCTTCTTTTGGTCTTTCATAAGAACCACTTTTG
>JAZOWR010000127.1:0-10123 GCA_045659345.1 Ructibacterium sp. | reverse complement strand
CTTTCGATATGCTGGTCAGGTTTTTGCTTTTTCAATACAATCATCCTCTCCTATAAAATCAATTATGTTGCAGATTCTTCATTAATGGTCTTATTTTACCATAATTCGATAGAATTCACAAGTGTTTTTTAGATATATTTTTGTTGACAAAAAAATAGATGAAGTGTAGAATGGGCGTGACGAAAAAACAAGGGGGCGTGTTTTTGAAAAAACAGACTGAAATCGTGTCCGGACCCATTGGAAGAAATATGATACGCTTTACCGTGCCGGTTATACTGGCAGGGCTTTTGCAGTTGTTTTATAATATGGCAGATGTCATAGTTGTAGGCCGTTTTGCCGGCAAAGAGTCTTTAGCGGCGGTAGGCAGCACCGGCTCGCTGACCAATTTGTTTATCACCATCTTTATTGGATTATCTACCGGTGCCAGTGTTTGTGTGGCACAGCGCATCGGCGCCAAGGATGAGGACGGTGTCGGTAAGGCGGTGCATACAGCGATCGGTATTTCTATCATTGGCGGAGTTTTTATCTGCATCAGCGGGCTGCTGCTCTCCAAACAAATGCTTGTTTGGATGGATGCTCCCCCTAATGTGCTGGATGAGGCAGCGCTTTATATGAAAATTTTGTTTTTGGGTATGCCCTTTAACCTCTTGTATAACTTTGGTGCGGGTATTCTTCGTGCCTCCGGTGATACCAAGCATCCTTTGGTTTTTCTTTCGATTTCGGGTGCGGTAAATGTAGTGCTTAATCTGGTTCTGGTCATTGTCTTTCACCTGGGGGCGGAAGGGGTTGGAATTGCCACCGCAGTTTCTCAGATGATTTCAGCAGTCTTGGTATTATGGTTTCTTGCAAAAAGAAATCCGGTTTGCAAATTGTATTTTTGCAAAATACGGATCCACTTGTCTTATTTGATTCGTATTTTGAAGATTGGTATTCCGGCAGGACTGCAGGGAATGATTTTTTCCTTTTCTAATGTCATGATTCAGTCTTCGGTCAACAGCTTTGGCGATGTTGTGGTTGCCGGCAACTCCTCTGCGGTGAATATCGGGGACCTTGCTTTTATTGCAATGAACGCTGTTCATCAAACCATGCTCGCTTTTGTCGGACAAAATGTAGGTGCAAGAAAGTGGGATAGGCTGAAAAAGATTATTTTTACCGGTTGTTTTCAGGTTGTGATATTAGGATTTGCTTGCAGTGGATTGATTGCTCTGTTTGGCGAGCAGATGCTCTCCCTTTATACACCGGGAGAGACAGAGGTAATCAGTTATGGACTGCTTCGGCTTAAGTATATTCTTCCATTGTATTTTGCATGCGGATTGATGGATACCCTGGTCGCTTCTCAAAGAGGAATGGGAAGCTCGTTTGTTCCGATGCTTTCTTCGGTAATTGGGGTTTGCGGGTTTCGTCTGGTTTGGCTGTTTACCGTGTTTGCATCTCACAGAACGCTGGAGGTTCTCTATCTTTCGTATCCGGTGTCATGGGCATTAACCGCTGTGGTTCAGGCACTTTCCTGTGGCATTGTTTATAAAAAGCTGATTAAAGAAAAAGATAAATAAAAAGTAACGGTCGCAGCAAACTGCTGCGACCGTTTTTGTTATGCTACAGAGAAAATGCAGGGGCTGTCTCCCTTGGTTTTTCGGTAGAGGCAGTCGGTGCGGGGGATTTTGATTCTTCCTCGTCGTCTTTTTCGGGCGAAAGGTCGATCGGTTCCCACTCCGGTCTAAACACTACAATGTCCCCGGTTTTCAAGCCGGAAATAATTTCTACATGGGTGCCGTCTGTAATACCGTATTGAACGGTGACAAGTTTGCAACCCTTGGGAACCTTAATCCAGGGAAATGTCAGTTCCTCATCCAAGACAGCAGAGTTTGCATTTGTCTTAGGGGTATTGGTGATGGATTCTTTAACAAGAACTACGGCATTTTTGCCGTCAGCCTCCATCAGAGCGCGATGTGGCACATACATAACATTATTTGCAGAGGCACGGATTACTTTGGCGGTAACCTTCATGCCGCATCGAAGACTCCCGGGTTCTTCAATCGTAACATCTACTTCGTAAAGGGGCTTACCATCTTCCCCAATTACTCCTTCGGCAGAGATACGGGTTAGCTTACCGGCAAAGGATTTATTTGGTATAGATTCGGCGTTGACAATCACATTCATATCGGTTGCTAAGTCCCTGACGGTATATTCATCTACCCGGAAGGTGAACTTCATTAAGTTGGTGTCCAGAATAACCATCATGGGATTTTCCAAATTGGTAATGGCAACATTGTCGCCAACATTTGCATTTTTTTCAACAATGACGCCGTTTATGGGAGCCTTGATGGTAAAGTTCTCTAAATATGCCTGCGCTGCCTTTAAGTCCAGTTCGCTGGTCTTTTGGTCATAAATATTCGTCCGTTGGCTGGAACTTGACTGAGAGCTGGTGACAGTGGCAATCATGCTGTTCATGGAAACACTTTTGCCCACGCTGGTATGCATACCCGAAACAGTTCCTGCTACCGGAGAGGTGACCGCAACTATGCTATCATCCGCTTTTTTGATGGTTGCAACAACCTGTCCGTAGGAAACGCTGCTGCCGGAGCGAACAAGCAAGGAGTGAACCGTGCCGGTGTCGGTTGCATAGATTCGATCCGGAGTGGTGGCAGAGGTATCTGCTACTTTAGAGCGGGCAAGCAGATTTTGTGCACGCTCGACCGCAAGCTTAGCTTCGGCGTCATCCAATTGATATAATATAGTACCGGCAGTCACGGTATCCCCAAGCTTTGGCGAAGACTCGGTGATTTTTCCGGCAACCAGAGAGGTGATCTCGTATCGGGCATTGGCCTCAAGAGTGCCTTCTGTCGACATAGCGTCAATAATATTACCCTTGACGACCTCGACTTGTGTATATCCCCGCAAAGGATTGCTCAGGTATGCAAGAAGAAAGAAAAGACCTACAATGGTAGCAACCGTGCCAATGCCGATTCCGCTGTAAAGAAGCCATTTTTTAGATTTTTTGGCAGATGCCGAAGGGGCAGCAGCTTGTGCGTTGGAATCTTCCTGCATGGAAGTATGAGATGCTGTGTTTAGCTTGTCCTGAATTTCTTTTGTAGAAAAACGATCCGTGGTGTCAAAGGCTGTATCCGGGATTGGTTGTTGTGCATCTTGGCGAAGCAAAACAAAGTCTTCGGGCTCCTCCTCGGTTGAGGATTTTTTGAATTTTTGAAGCCAGTTTGCCATAATGAAATCTCCTCCAGTCAATTTCTGTTCCTATAGTTTCATTGTAACACAGATACAAAAAATCTGCAATAACTTTCCATATACACATTATAACAAACTAATGCCCCTTATTTGTTAAGAAACTATGAAATGTTATAAAAAAGTACCAATCAGAGATTGGTACTTTTTGGGTTAGAGGAATTTTCTTAAATCCTGCGTGAGGTTTTGTTCCAGAGAGATTAAATCCTCGGCAATATCCGTAGCTTCCTTTTCTGCTGCGCGGTATTTGTTTAGATATCGGTTGAGAGATTTGACGCCCATGTTGCAGCCATCCGTCATTACATCGGCAATGGTATGGTCGCTATAGTCCATCTGCATCATGACATTGGTTTTAATCCAAGACATGCTTCGTGCCATTAAATTAGGATCCTTCCCGGCCTCGTCATATTGATTGAGGATTTGGTGCAGTCGGCTTCCCAGCTCCTGATGGGCTTCTTTGTTTTTCGTAAGCACGGCCTTAAGCTCTCCGCTCTCTACCTTATCCAGCACATCTTCAATAGAGGCTACCCCCATCTTGACGCCGGCATTACATTCTTTTAATAGTTCAATGGTATCATTGTGCATTGGTAATCATCTCCTTGTTACATAGTCTTTCCGCAAGATGCGTAATTATGCAAAAAGCAGAAAAATACTGTTGACTATGATACATACAAGGATGGCACAGACAGTCGGTATTACAAATCCAAGAACCATCCAAAGGGTGCTTCCGCTTTCTTTGCGAATGGTCCAAAGTGTGGTTCCGCAAGGGAAATGCAACAGTGAGAAAAGCATAACATTGATGGCGGTTACTACAGTCCAGCCATTGGAAACCAGAATTTCTCCAACTGCGGTAATATCTCCTAAGTCTGCCATCTGTCCGGTTGACAGATACCCCATCAAAATAATGGGGAGCACAATTTCATTGGCAGGAAGAGCCAGGAAAAATGCCAAAAGTATCATGCCGTCTATGCCCATCATGGATGCAAATGGTTCAAACCATGAAGCGCAAAGGTGAAGGAGACTGGTGTGGTTTATGTTTAGATTTGCCATCATCCATATCAAAGCTCCTGCAGGAGCAGAAACACGAATTGCCCGTCCGAGAATTTTTAAGGTTCGGTCAAAGAGAGAAATGACGATGGTTTTCATAACCTGCGGTTTGCGAAAGGGCGGAAGTTCCAAGGAAAAGGAGGATTCTTCATCAGGGAAAAAGCATGAGGTTATTATTTTAGTGATTCCCAGAGTAACCAAAACTCCAATCAAAATTAAAACAAGAATAAACAGTGCAGAAATGGGAGCTTGCCAGCCTTGGCAGAAGGTGCTGCCGATAAAAAGAGAGGATAGAGTGATTAACATAGAAAACCGACCGTTGCAGGGAATAAAGCAGTTGGTAATCATTGCGGCAAACCGCTCCCGCCGGGATGAGAAAATTCGGCATCCTGTGACTCCTACGGCATTGCAACCAAGACCCATGCACATAGTAAGCGCCTGTTTTCCACATGAGCCGGCAGAACGGAAACAGCGGTCCAGATTAAAGGCAAGTCTTGGCAGGACGCCAAGGTCTTCTAAAAGTGTAAACAATGGGAAAAAGATTGCCATGGGAGGAAGCATAACAGCTGTTACCCAAGCGGTAGTGTGATAAACACCGTCAACCAGCAGGGAAACAAGAGCGGCAGGGAGTTGCAATAAGTTGAGCAGACAGGCAAGATGCGGAGTAAGGCTTTGAAAGAACTCCAGCAGAAATTGGGATGGATAGTTTGCTCCCCAGACAGTACTCCATAAAAGGATACCTAAAAACCCAAGCATAATGGGAATCCCGAACCGCCTTGAGGTAAGAATCCTGTCCCATTTACCGGGAAGAGAACAGTCGGTTTTTAGGTAGGTGCTTTTCTCTAAAATTTGATTAGAGGCATCAATGATACTGCCAACAATGCTGTCTCGCAGATGAACGGGAGAAATGCCTCGTGAAATCAGGTCATCCTTTGCTTCTCTTGCGGCAGATAAATAGGTCATACGGTCGGCATTGCTGAGAGGCATGGCGGCTAAAAGCTTTGTTGCCATGACGGCATTATCCAGTGCCTTAAGCGATAAAAAACGGCTGGAAAAATCCGATGGCGGCAAAAAAGAGGAAAGCCGTGTGACAGCAGCCTCTATTTCGGCAGAATATGTAACTGAAACAGGATGTTGCTTGGCAGAGAAGTCTTGTTGTATCAGGTCAGCAAGAAAACCTTTTAACCGTTTGATATCCTTGCGTTTTCGGGCAGAAATTCCAATAACCGGTATGTTTAGCTGCCTTTTAAGGGCGTCAAGGTCAACAAAAATTCCCCTTCGCTCTGCCTCGTCAAGCAGGTTAATACACAAGACAACCTTGGGGGTAATCTCCAAAATCTGCAATAGTAAATTGAGATTGCGGGCAAGACAGGTGGCATCGGCAACCACAAGGGTCATGTCTGCAGAATCAAAACAGATGGCATCTCTCGCGATTTCTTCCTCGGGCGAGTTAGAGATAATAGAATAGGTACCGGGTAGGTCGGTCAGTCTAAACTGAAAATCGTTTAGATAAAAGGAACCGCTGGCAAGGTCCACGGTTTTTCCGGACCAGTTCCCGGTGTGTTGTTTTAATCCGGTTAGGGCGTTAAATATGGTGCTTTTTCCCACATTGGGATTGCCTGCAAGCAAGATGTGATAAGAGGTCATAATACGACCTCCCTCTGGGAAGGTGATACACGGATGCCCTCGGCGTCTTTCTGTCGCAGAGCAATGATGCTCCCCATGACAGAATAGGCGGTAGGGTCGCCAAGCGGACTGCGAAACAGCGGTATCACAGTGTTTCCCGGCGTAAACCCCAAATCCAAAAGCCGTCTGCGCAGATCACCCGTTACCGTCAGTTGATTTATGTATACCCTCTCACAGAGAGGGGAAGCGGCAAGTGATAATGAAAGCACGGTTGTCAACTCCTTTCAAATTAGTATATGAAAAAACAGAAAAGAAGTGTAAAAAAACACAACTTCTAATCGTAAAGTTGTGTCAAAAAAATCATTTTTTTTCAATGTTTACGCCAATGTTGCGAAGCTTTTCCGTAAAATGCTCGTATCCCCGCTCCATATGTTCAATATCGTCAATTATGGTTTCCCCCTGGGCGGCGAGTGAAGCGATGACCAATGCTGCGCCGGCACGCAAATCCGTTGCCTTAACTCTGGCGCCGCTTAGGCGTTTAGCGCCGTCAATGACTGCGGTTCTGCCATCAATCTTAATTTTAGCTCCCATCCTGATAAGCTCCGGCACCTGCATAAAGCGATTTTCAAATATAGTTTCTACAACAATACCTGTACCCTCTGCTACACTCATCAGTGCCATAAACTGGGATTGCATATCGGTAGGAAATCCCGGGTGAGGCATGGTTTTGATATCCACGGATTGAAACCGTTCACAAGGGGATATGTGGAGAAAATCTTCACCTGCCTCAATCATAAATCCCATTTCCTCTAATTTGGCAAGAACAGGCTTGCTGTGAGAGGGACAGACATTGGTCAGGTGCAGGTCTGCACGGGAGGCTGCGGCAAGGGCAAGAAAGGTTCCTGTCTCAATTCGGTCAGGAATAATCTTCCATGTGCAAGGGTTTAAGCTCTCTTTGCCGACAATACGGACAGTGTCGCTGCCGGCACCTTGAACCTCTGCACCCATCGCAGAAAGAGCACCGCCAAGGTCGGTGATTTCCGGCTCTGCCGCGGCGTTTTCAATTACGGTTTCGCCCTGAGCAAGGCAGGCGGCAAGCATTAGGTTTTCGGTAGCGCCTACGCTGGGAAAGTCCAGATAAATATTAGTTCCCATCAGATGCTTGCAGGTTGCCTCTACATAGCCGTGCCCCTGTCGTATTTTTGCACCCATGGCAGAAAATCCTTTCAGGTGCAGGTCAATGGGGCGAGTGCCGATTTGGCACCCGCCGGGAAGAGGAAGCCGCACCCTTCCCCATCTGGCAAGTAATGGCCCCATAATTAAAAAAGATGCCCGGAGTTTGCTGACCAGTTCCAAAGGTGCGGTTTTTCGCCTAAGGCCGTCGGGCAGAGAAACCGAGACAGTTCCGTCTTGATTGCGGTCACAGATTGCACCCATTGCACAGAGTAGTTCTTGCATGCATTGGGTGTCTGAAAGTTCGGGGATGCCGGAGAAAACAGATGCTTCGCTTGATAAAAGACCGGCGGCAAGGATGGGAAGGGCGGCGTTTTTGCTTCCGCTAATCGAAACGGAACCGCCAATAGTGGCTCCCGGGGAGATGATATACTGTGCCATGTTTGAAAATCCTTTCCTTGGTGTTTCCTATCAGTATTGACAGATATTTAGGGTTCTATCCACCAAGCCTCTCATGATGCAGTAGATGAAGAGTGGGGTAAATAGGTGAGAAAGTCGAATCCTTGATAGTGAGCAATGCGTAGATAGGGATAAATGTTCGTCCAAAGGGAACAATATCCCAAGAGTTATTTGATTCCATAGTAAAAAAGCCTCCTTTTTTTATTTAGTAACAATATTAGTTTTAAAAAAATCGTTAAATATATGTTGCAAAAACTATGGAAGTGTGATATAATTTGCCCAAATTCATTTTTTTAGGGGGAATTTTTACCTTATGGACGACAGTTTTGGGTTAATACTTTGGATTGTTTTATGTATCGCATGCTCAGCATTTTTTTCGGCAACAGAGACGGCGTTTTCGTCATTGAACCGGATTCGTTTAAAGAATCTTGCCAATGATGGAAATAAAAGGGCAGAACTGACGCTAGCTATGTCGAAAAATTATGACAAATTGCTCTCCAGTATTTTAATCGGGAACAATGTGGTCAACATTGCAGCATCTTCTCTTGCAACCATTTTCTTTTTGCGGCTTTCTGAGGCCCATGGTGCTATGCTTTCTACCGTTGTCATGACGGTGCTGGTGCTTATTTTTGGCGAAATCTCGCCAAAGAGTCTTGCCAAGGAAACGCCGGAGGCGTTTGCTATGTTCTCGGCACCGATTCTTAGGGTTATAATGGTTGTGCTTGCCCCCTTTAACTGGTTGTTTGGTCAGTGGAAATTATTGCTTAATAAATTATTCAAAACCAAGAACGATTCCGGAATTACCGAGCAAGAGCTGCTTACTATTGTCGAGGAGGCTCAGAGCGAGGGCGGCATTGATGAGCAGGAGGGTGACCTCATCAAGAGTGCAATTGAGTTTAATGATATGGAGGCGGGAGAAATTCTTACGCCCCGTGTGGACCTGACTGCAGTGGATGTAGAAGAGGATCATCAGGTCATCTACAATCTCTTTATGGAATCCAAATTTTCCCGGATTCCGGTGTATAAAGAAACGGTGGATCATATTATTGGAGTCATTCATCAGCGGGATTTCTTCGTGATGCTTCACACCAAGGGTCAGACCCTGAATGAAATCATTAAGCCGGTTATCTTTGTATCGGATTCCATTAAGATTTCTAAGCTGATTAAGCATCTTCAAAAATCCAAGGCACATATGGCAATTGTTACCGACGAATATGGCGGTACCAAGGGAATTGTTACCATGGAGGATATCCTAGAGGAACTGGTTGGAGAAATCTGGGATGAACACGATGATGTTGTCGAGGATATCGAGAAAATCAACGAAAACGAATATAGCATTTCCGGCAGTGCTGATGTGGAAGAAGTGCTGGAAATGTTTGGTATAAAATGTGAGGTAGAACAAAATACCATCACCGGCTGGGTGATGGAAAAACTGGAAAAAATGCCGGAAGTCGGCGATTCCTTTGAAGAAGAAGGTCTGTGTGTTACCATTACAGAGATGGACGGAAGACGAGTTGGTAAGGTATTGATTCGCTACACCTTGCCGACGGAAGAAGAGGAAGAATAGAAAAATCCCGCAATCTTTTAAGATTGCGGGATTTCTGTTATTCTTCAGTGAGTTCTGTTGCAAAATCAAATCCAATTTGTTCAATGCCCTTATCGACATCGCGGATCATGGTGCCTGCTGCCGGAATGTTCCGGCTGCGGTAGTGTGAAACATTGCCGATTCCACATTGGTCTGCTGCAGCAACCGATTTCAGCAGTGCGTTCTTTCGCAGGGTCATTACCGCAACGCCCTGACTGCTTCGAGTTGTCTTAGCAGGGATTTTCTCTGAGTGGACAGCCAGCGCCTTATCTGCAGTGCTGACAAGCATCAGGTCAGTATCCTCTTTTAAGTGAATCAGTCCCACAAGCGGTGACTTGGTAGAGAAACCGCCCGTCAGTTTGCGGCGATTGGATTTGGTCGCATAACTGGATAGGGGAATCTTAGCACATTTTCCGTTCTCAAAGGCGAAGAGAAGATGTCCACTGTAATCACCGCTCAAAATCATACCCACAATGTTGTCTTTGCCGGTCATGCCAAGCAGATTGGGGATATATTCACCCAGTTGACTTGCTTTGCTGTCGGGTATGTCACTTGCATGGAGCTTGTAGACATCTCCGGATTCTGTGAAAAAGAGCAGTTCACTGCGGTTAGAGGCATCGACCTCTTGAATAAGTTCATCTTCATCCTTCAGGCGTTGCTCGCCGCTGGTTCTTAGGGATACCAGCGAAATCTTTTTCAGGTAATTGTCCTTGGTGCGGAAGAGCTTTAATGCGTAATCTTCCGCGGTTTGTTCTTCGCGGACATCCTCAATCGCAGATTCGGAAATCAGCTCTGTGCGGCGGTCGGTGCCATATTTTTGCGCCGCCTTGCGAAGCTGCTGCTCAATCACCTTGTTGACACGGGCATTGCTTTTTTGGATTGCCACTAAACCAGCAATTTCTTCTTTCAGCGCTCTAATCTCTGCAACATGCTTGAGAATGTATTCCTTGTTAAGGTTGCGGAGCTTGATGCCTGCCACGAATTCTGCGTGTG
>JAZOWR010000126.1:0-10238 GCA_045659345.1 Ructibacterium sp. | reverse complement strand
GCTTTCTTCCCATGCATCAATTATCATATTAATCATTTTTGCCTGTTGTCCTGCCGCACGGCGGATACCTGAGGCATCATACATGACCACCAATGCCAATACACAACAGATCACAAATTGGGTACTGTCAAACCCTGCTTTTATACCAATGCAAGTAGTGAGACAGGTCACGATGGTCGAATGCGATGATGGCATTCCTCCCGGTCCCATAAACCGAGTCATGTCCAGTTTTTTGTCCTTGACCCAGACAAGAAAACCTTTTAACACGCAGGAGAAAATCCATGCAAACAACACCACAAAAAACACTTTATTGTTCATAAATTGTTCCATATAACTCATATTTACAGCCTTTCTAGTTCTCCCTTTCCAAAAGATAGTCCGCCATCTCTAAAAGAAAATCAGCATGTTCAAAAGAAGCAAGTGCCGCTTTCGCCTCCTGCGTCAGTCTACCAAGTTCTAATCTTGCTCCATCAAGACCCAGTAGCGTCACGAAGGTATTTTTATTACTTTGCGCATCACTGCCTACCGGTTTTCCAAGCAATTCTTCTTTACCAACGACATCCAGTATATCATCTTTTATCTGAAATGCCAACCCCAGTTTCTCTGAAAATTCGATAATATTTTTATATTCTTGCTGTGTTTCATCCAAAACACCGCCGCAAATACATCCGCATAGTGCAGAAACACGAATCAGTTCCCCGGTTTTCAGGCGGTGGAGCTCCATAAGCCTAGATTTTGTCAAATCCAATCGGCCTTCGCTCTCTAAATCTATAACCTGACCGCCAATCATACCATACGCTCCCGACGCCTTAGAAACGGCAGCAATTATTTTTAATATTGCAGCATCAGTCAATGCTTCATAGCGCGAACGATCCGACAAAAGCTCAAAGGCGAGATTCAACAGCCCATCACCTGCAAGCAGCGCAATGTTTTCCGGAAACACTTTATGACAGGTAGGCCTTCCCCGACGCAAATCATCATTATCCATACAAGGCAAGTCATCATGGATCAGGGAATAGTTATGGATACATTCAACTGCCACCGCAACCTTAACCGCATCCCGAAGATTACCGCCAAGCATATCACAAACCGCTAGTGTTAAAACCGGACGAATCCGCTTGCCACCACCGGTTAATCCGTAATGCATTGCCTCAAAAACGCTTTTTTGCATCAAATCCGGAACATCAGCAATGGCGCTGATTTCCCGATTGATATCTGTCAGGTATTCTTGATACTTTACAGAAAACTCCATCTTATTCTCCCGCTCCGCCAAATGGTTCTTCTTCCAGCTCTCCGGTTTCCCGGTTCTTCATCAAAATACTAATCTTTTGCTCTGCCTCATCCAGCGCGGTGGTACATTCCTTGGTCAGGTGGATACCCTGTTCAAACAGAGAAAGCATATCCTCCAAGGAAACATTATTTCCCTCCAGCGCTTTTACAACCTCTTCCAATTTTTTTAGATTCGATTCAAAATTCTGTTTCTTATCCATAGCCCTCCACCTTTCCTAGCCTTGTTCACACATCTGGACAAGGGTGTGAATCTTTCCGTCCGCAACAATCATTTCTAATTTTTCGCCGACAGCAACCTGCTTAACAGACTGTATCACCTTACCCTGTGCATTCTTTGCAACCGCAAATCCTCTGCCAAGAACACCAAGAGGACTGAGTCCGTCCAGTTTTGCAGCACCTATCTTAAGCCGTTGTTGATTTCGTTCTAAAATACCGATACAGCCGTCAGCAAACGCTTGCTCCAGTCTGTCTATGTATATCCGATGTTCATTGAGTCTTAACATTGGATTGCGCAACACCGTCTGCTCTGCCTGATGCTTAAGTTCTAGCCTGGCTCGTTCTAGGATTCGGTTACTCTGGCTATAGAGTCGATGGTAAACATTATTGAACTTATCCTTCAATTCTATTTGAGAGGGAACCACAAGTTCTGCAGCCGCCGATGGGGTCGGGGCACGCAGATCGGCTACAAAGTCTGAAATAGTAAAATCAATCTCATGTCCTACTGCAGAAACAATTGGAATTTCACTTTGATATATCTCTCTGGCAACAATCTCTTCATTGAATGACCACAAATCCTCAATAGAGCCACCACCGCGCCCCACAATTAAGACATCCGCACCCTTTGTTGTATTAAAATAGCGAATTGCCTCTACGATATTTGCTGCCGCATTCTCCCCCTGCACCAAAACCGGATACAAAACAACATCTGAATAAGAAAAACGCCGCGATAGCACATTAATAATGACCCGAATCGCTGCACCGGTAGGCGCAGTGATTACACCAACCTTGCGCGGATACTTGGGAAGCGGTTTTTTATGCGCCGGGTCAAACAATCCCTCCCGGCTTAGCTTGGTTTTCAATTCCTCAAAAGCAACATAGAGGTCACCAATCCCCTCCTGCTGCATACTGTCAATATACAATTGGTACTGCCCATCTCGTTCATAAACGGTAATTCTCCCGTGAGCAATCACCTTCATTCCATTTTTAGGAACAAAATTCAGCTTGGACGCGCTGCCTCGAAACATCACTGCCCGCATAACGCCGCCCTCGTCCTTTAGGGACATATACATATGTCCGGAGGAATGTGCCTTAAAGTTAGAAAGCTCGCCCTTTACCAAGACATCTGTCAAAATATCATCCCGATTCATCAGCTCTTTGATATAAAGATTCATCTCGGTTACCGAAATTGCCTGTCTTTCTGTCACAAGGCATCACCCCCTTATCATACCGAAACAGAGCGGCACAAAGTGACCGCCCTGTAGCGTTAACAATTTTCTTTCCATTTACCAAGAATACCGTTCACAAACGCAACGGATTCCTCGCCGTCATATTCCTTGGTGATGGCAATTGCCTCATTTACTGAAACATTCAGAGGAATGCTATCCATATACTTCATTTCATAGACCGCAAGACGCATCGCCGCCATGCAAACTGCAGAAATCCGGTCCGCAGACCAGCCCTTTGCGTAAGCTTCGATGATTGCATCTATTTCTTTCACATGGGAAACAGTTCCCTCAACCACCTCACGGATATATCCTTCTTGCTCTCCTGCATCATGCTCCTCCAAAAAATCATTCAGGATTTCCTGAATCTCTTCCGGCTGAAACCTATATTCAAAAAGCAAAATAAAAGCATACTCCCTGGCTTTTCTTCTGTTTATCATAATCTGGAATTACTCCTCTGTATCGCTAATTTCTTCCGCCTCCGGCTGAGCAGAAACATCCTGTTCGTTTTTAGGAACATTAACGCCATCCACCGAGATATTAACTGCAGTCACCAAAAGACCGGTCATAGCTTCTACCTCGCTCTTTACCTTCTCTTGCACCTTCCAAGCAACATCGGGAATCTTGGTTCCGTATTCCACGATAATAGATAAATCAAGAGCAACATCGTTCTCGGTTAAAACTACTTTCACACCTTTGGATAAACTCTTTTTTCCAAGCAATTCAGCAATGCCGCCCGAAATAGAATTTGCCATACCTGCAACGCCCTTTACCTCGGATGCGGCAAGAGATGCAATGATGGAAACAACCTCATCGGAAATATTAACATTACCATTTTGTTCAATTTCAGGATTTACAATATTCTCCACAAGAAATCCCTCCTATTCTCATGGTATTATAACACATTAAATCCCAGATTACAATGCTTTTTGCAAAATTTTAGAAAGATTCTGCACTGATTTTAATCTTTCTAACCGGAATCTCTGTCTCTGAAACGATAACATCTTTAATCTGCGCAACCTTTGCTCCGTTAATTTCTCCTCCGGAAACAACAACAGAGATTCCCGATTCATTGATGTGAGCAAAGCAGTCGCTATACCCTTTTGCTCTTACCAGTGTTTCGATTGCTTTTTCCTTTTCTGTCCACTCATTGGTTTGCTTCACCTTTTTTTCGGCATCTGTCTTTGCCTCCTGCGAAGCCGACCTATCCTGAGCGGTTTTCTGCCATTGTTCCATCGCCTCGCCTCTTCCTTTGTCCCGTTCTTGCTTAAGCTCGGCAATTCCCTTACTGCCATTGGGTTCTTGATTTTCTATATTCTCGCTTCCATCTGCATTCTCAGGAAGAGCCTCGCCGGTTACAGGGATACTTTCCAGTTTATCCGTTTCCACTGTCCAGCGATAATATCCCGCTGTTATCACCAATGCCACCAATCCCCAGAGCAATACCTGTTTTCCTTTAAATACAAATTTTTGATTTCGACTCACCGCTAAATCCTCCTTTTTAATATGTCACTTTAATTCTGTGTGCGGGCAGACCAAATAACGCCTTAACCGCCTCATAGATTTCCATTTTTACATGCTCCACCCTCGCCCCCTCTGCAACAACCAGCACACCTGACGGCTGCGGTACTTTTTCCTCTATGATATACGGACTTTGTCCGGAATTGTCCTCGACAAAAACAACCGTTTCGTCTTTTTGATGCCGCACCTCGTTTTGCTCTTCTTCCGTACTTTCCTCCGATTCGGTCTTTACATCTGTGGCAAGCTCCTTGGTTCCGCTGCTCTCCATATTCAAAAAGACCTCTACCTTACCTGCGCCGCTAATTTCTTGCAGGACACAAATCAGACGGGTTTCTAATTGAGATACATACATATCTTGTGACACAAACCCCTCTGCATTTGGTTGATTTTTTGTATCTGTTTTAGGATTGGTTTTTTTATTATCATCAGAAAATCCGCTGACTGCCAAAAATATTATGGCAATCAATATGCTCCAAACAAGAATTGGATGTGGTTTTCTGCCTTCTGCTCTTAAAGGAGGAAGTTTTAGGAGTTGTTTTAGATCATTTAGATTCATTGGTTAGACTCCTTTAAGTAACGAACATCGATTATATTTTTGTTGATTCCAAAATCCTGATACAAACTTTCTTTGATACCATCGGTTATGTTATTTCCGTACTCTGCATCAATCAGAACCAACACATGTCGAATGGTCCCAAATCTGTCTGGGTCATTCTCTTCAATTCTACATTGAATGTCAATAGGAATTTTGCCGATACGCTGTATCAACGCTTGTTCTATCTTTTCGTTTAAACGAATGCCATACAACCGCATAATATCCTCTTTTTGTTTAGCCTCCATTTCTTCTCTTTGCTGATAGGCAGTTTTTGAAATCTGAGGAATTGGAAATTCAGGTTTTCTGTAGAGAAGATTTTTAAGTGGAGATAACAATGTTAACATCAGCACAAGCGCAATGGCGAGTCGAACATATTTTCGAAAACTGCTATCCGGCAAAACGACTTCACTCGCAGAACCCAAAACAACAATCCCTGCCAGCATTATAGCCCAATCCTTTAACGCCTCCAAATTGCTACCTCCCAAGCATAACCGCTGTATTTCCTGCATTCATCACAACGGTTAAAACCATAATAAACATAACAGTCACAGTTGCAAGCATAGAAAACAATACCGAAATAGAATTGGCAAGCTCTGACAAGCACTGAATCACCTTTGGTTCAGAAATCGGTTCGCAAACAGCTGCTGTTAATCGAAAAAGAATCAGTATAGCTCCAATTTTCAAGAGAGGAAGCACCGTCAGGACAATCAAGCAGATGATTCCTAAAATACCAACTGAGTTTTTAATCAACACACTACAGTTCATGACAGTTTCTACCGACTCTGAAAGGATTCCGCCGACAACCGGTATTAAATTTGCAGTTGCAAATTTACTCAGCCGCACAGTTAGCGCATCTGCTCCGCTTGCGGCAATACTTTGCAAACCTGAAATGCTTACAAATACTGTCAACATAATCCCCAGCCCCCACTTGATTGACTGGCTGATAAACTTGGTTAGTTTCTGAGTTTTAAACCTATCAGACAGATGACTGACAATACTCATCCCTGCAGCAATCATAACCAGCGGAATCATTATGTTTTGTATTAGGCTGACAGCAATTTCCACCGTGGTAACCAAAACCGGCTCAAACACTGCGGCTGACACAATTGCCCCACATGTCACCAGCGCTGTCATTACAACCGGTACAATCATTTTCATAAATATAGAAATCTGTTCGACTGTTTGGCCGACACAAGTGGATGCCTGAAAAAATGCTGCCGAGGCAATCCCTGCAATAACGATATAACAGACATAAAACGCTGCCATACCTACTCCCTCTGCTCCGAATCCTTCTTTTAGTCCCACTAAATATGAAGTAAGCACCAACAATGCCACAAGCAACAGCATCATCCTAAGCCCTGCAACCACTTCCTTAAACAAAAATCTCAACAGAGTTTCTGCAAGGGTAGAAAAAGAAAGTTCGATTTTTCCGCTGACAAGTCCATCCAGCAGCTCTTTCCATGTAACATCGGAGAGCAGAATCTCAAATCCTTCAACATCCTCTATGTTTTTAATCCCATCCTCAAAAATATCACTGTAAAACTCGGTATAAGACGAGAGCAGTTCTTCTGCAACCGTCTCCTCGGCCCACGCAGTTGATGGGAAGAATACACACATCCATATTCCAAGAACAGCCAGCCATCTACTTGTCATTTAAAAACGAATAATGGAACTTACCAAATCCAGAAAGCCTGAAATAACCGGCATGGATAGGGCAAGAATCATCACTTTACCTCCAAGTTCAATTTTGCCTGCTATGGAGCTTTCGCCTGCATCTCTGCAAAGCTCTGCACCGAATTGGCACAGATATGCCACTCCAATAATTTTAACAATCATCTTAAGATAACGGCTCTCCAGCCCCACCTGATTTGCCATAGTTTCGAACATTACAAGAACCTCTTGCAAATAAGGCAATACACAAAACAAGATTCCTGCTGCGCCCAAAATAGGCATTGCAAGGGAAAATTCTGGTCGTTGTTGGCGAAGCAGCAAAGAAAGAGATGTCGCAAGCAAGCCTATTCCGATAACACGAAAAACATCCATAGTTACAAGTTAAAAATATGTTTAATCGTTTCAAAAAGTTTACTGATCTCCTCAAGAACCACTAAAAGCACAACAACCAACCCCGCAATTGTGGTCATCATTGCCTGGTCATCTCTGCCCGCTCGCACCAGAAGCATGTTAAGTACTGCAACCAAAATCCCAATTGCTGCCACCTTAAAAATCAAATCCACACCGCTCATCTTCTATTCTCCTTTATGCCAATACCAGAACGATAAAAACCCCGCTTAAAAATCCCAATCCTTTACAAAGTTTTCCGTCTTTTTTCTGTTTTTCTTTTGCCTGCTCAATACTAATTGTCAACTTTGCAGATGTCAAATGAACAGCGTCAAGCGCCGTCTTTTTATCTCCCTGACCCACATATTTTGCAAAAACATCAAATGTAGCAAACTCATCTTCCTTAAGACAAAGACTATCTCTGCAAACACGGATAGCCTCTTCCCACGCTTCTCTCATGGTAATATGCGGATATTTTTGCATCAGTTCTGTCACCTGATTGAGCAATTCCTTTACTGTTCCATGCTGAGAATCCGCCGTCCGCCGTATTGCCTCATGAATAGGCAGCGAAAGAAATTCTATATTAAACGCAAGCTGATTTAGCATCTGTCCAAGGCTTTCCAACTGATGAATTCTTGTATCTAAGCCTGATGCAAGGATTACTCCGATATATCCACATCCAAAAATCACAAACAGATCAAGCAGACACCGAAGCATCACAGTTGCACCGCCCTAATATTGACAATGGATTCCATGGTGGAAAAATCTCGCTGGAGTAAAACAATCTGTTCAAACACATTATCCTGAAATATCGGTTTTAATACCGCACGCCTTTTGATTTCATCCAAACATCTTCCGTGTGTGGTCGCGATAATAGACACGCCTGTGCCATGCGCAAGCCGAATAGCATCGACATCCTTTTCGCAGGCAATTTCGTCACTGATAATCACTTTAGGAGACATGGTTCGAAGCAGAAGTAAAATTGCATCTGCTTTCGGCGCATTATCAATCACATCAGTTTGGGCGCCAAGGTCATTCTGCGCCACGCCATCAAACATTGCTCCCAATTCACCACGGTCATCTGCAACTCCGGTTTTAAAGCCCCGGTTAGAAATTTGTCTGGTGATATCCCGTAGCAATGTGGTTTTTCCCGTCTGGGGCGGAGAAATAATAAGCGTGCTTTTCACTTCAGCACCGCAAACAATTTGATTGATAATTCCATCTGCGACCCCGATTACCTCGTGTGCAATTCTGATATTGAGCGAGCTGATCTCCCGAAAGGTTTTTATCATCCCATCCTCCACTACAGCTTTTCCGCAAATTCCGACACGATGACCGCCCCTTATGGTAATAAAGCCCTGCCTGATCTCCTCCATATGCGCATATACAGAGTTCTCGCAAACTGCCAGATAGGTAGTTTGCACCTCATTTTGTGTCACCCGCAAGGCGTCTTTTTCATGGTTGCTGATTCCTCCTGTTTCTGTAACGAAACAGCTCTCTCCCCAAACACCGATTGTAAGAGGAGCATTTGCACGCAAACGGATTTCTTCAACATCCAACCAATGTGCCACTGCAAGTTGCTCCAGTGCATAACGAATTTTACCCGGAAAATACGGAAGAACCTCTGTTATCTTAGGCCGATTCATAACTATCACCTCTTTGGTTATTCAAAACTCTTTGTAGGATTCTATGAGGATTTGTCCGCATTTAGAACTAACAAAAAAACCATGTCTTATGTAAGACATGGTTTTGTTAATTAAAGTCCCGTTTTTTTATTTTTTATCTCTAGCAAGGCACGGTTGGCAATCGCCTCTGCTCTCTCGCGTTTGTCCCGAATCCGCTGCTTAAGAGATTCCATAATACCAAAATTCACATTCATCGGCTGAAAATGAGTGATACTTTCGTTGGAAACATAGTTCCCCAGTGCACCAATTGCGGTTTGGGAAGAAAAAGCCGGCGGGTTCTGTCCCAACATTTTCATTGCGGCAGATATTCCCGCAATCAACCCCGATGCCGCAGATTCTACATATCCCTCAACACCGGTAATCTGACCCGCAAAAGAAAGCTTGGGATATTTTCTCATACTATAATCTTTAGAGAGCAGATGGGGCGAATTGAGGTAGGTATTGCGATGCATCACTCCATACCGCACAAATTCTGCTTCCTCAAGCCCGGGAATCATTGAAAACACTCGTTTTTGCTCCGGAAACTTCAAATGTGTTTGAAATCCAACGATATTATACATGCTGCCTGCTGCGTTATCCTGTCGCAATTGGACAACCGCATATGGTCTTGAACTATCGTGAGGATTGGTAAGTCCTACCGGTTTGAGGGGACCAAAGCGCATGGTATCTTCGCCCCGTTTTGCCATAATCTCAATCGGCATACAACCCTCAAAAACCTTGGGGTCCTCTACGCCCTCGTGAACCGGTGCTGCCTCTGCAGTAATCAATGCTTGATAAAACGCAAGATATTCCTCTCGGTTCATTGGGCAATTGATATAATCGTCACCGCCTTTTCCGTATCTTGCGGCCTTAAATGCCTTATCCATGTTAATACTCTCGTAGCTGACAATCGGAGCTGCAGCGTCAAAAAAATGTAAATACTCCTCTCCGCAAAGCCGCTGAATTTCCTCAGCCAGTCCGTCAGAAACCAACGGTCCTGCCGCTACAATAGTCCAGCTATCCGGTTCTATTGCGGTAACCTCTTCTTCCTTGACCGTGATATTGGGATGTTCTTGAATACGCTTGGTGACCAGCTTTGAAAACTCTTCTCGATCTACGGCAAGCGCTCCTCCTGCGGGGACCTTGGTAGCATCTGCACACATCATAATCAGTGAATTTAGCTCACGCATCTCTTCTTTCAGTAATCCCACTGCATTGTAAATGCCGTCTGCACGCAAGGAATTGCTGCAAACCAACTCTGCAAAGTTTTTATTCTTGTGTGCCGGAGAGAACCTCGTCGGTTTCATTTCACAAAGACACACCTTTATCCCTCGTTCTGCTGCTTGCCATGCCGCCTCACACCCTGCAAGCCCTGCACCTATAATTTTAAGCTCCACACAATTTCCCCTCTCTATTCGGAAAAACCCCCGTCTAAGCGGAGGCTTTTCATTGTTATTTCTCTTTCTTGGTTGCCGGTTTTCTTACATAGTTACATTCCTGATTGAAGCATTTGTAGGTGATTGCACCTTTGCGTCGATAGGGTTTCACCTTCATAATGGTTCCGCCACACTGAGGACAAACCTCTTTGGTTGGTTCATCCCAGGAGATAAAATCACATGCCGGTCCATTGTCGCAGGTATAAAAGACGCTTCCCTTGCGGGACTTTCG
>JAZOWR010000125.1:0-1629 GCA_045659345.1 Ructibacterium sp. | reverse complement strand
CTTGGCTCACAGAACGACATGGCTACGATCCGACTTCTCCCCTTAAAAGTGGGACAGCCTGATTATTATATCACGCTGTTTTCTGTTTGTCAAGCACTTTTTTAAACTTTTTTAAAAAAGTTTTTCTTGACCTGCCCCCTCTCAGAGCGACTTGCTTAGTATATCACCTTTTCCCCCTCTTGTCAATCTCTTTTTTAAAAAAATTCGCACAAAAGCCGAAGCTTTTTTCGCTGAATTTTTGACATTTTGCTCTGTCTTGTTATAAAAAACATCAAAGCCGGCTAAAAAGCCGGCTTTGCATGGATTTTTACTAATAATTATACAGCATTTTCATCAGCGGATTCCTGAGAAGAAATGTCAACGGTTTCTCCGTATGCCGGACAAACATCGATATTATTATATCGAGCCATACCGGTTCCGGCAGGAACCAGTTTACCAATGATGACATTCTCTTTCAGACCAACCAGCGGATCCTTCTTGCTCTTAATAGCAGCATCGGTCAGGACACGGGTCGTTTCCTGGAAGGATGCCGCAGACAGGAAGGAATCAGTTGCCAATGCAGCCTTAGTAATACCCATCAGCACATCAGATGCCTTGGCAGGCGCTTTGCCCTCTGCAAGCATTTTTTGGTTGATTTCTTCCAATTCATACATATTGATCAAAGAACCGGTCAATAAATCGGTATCACCAGCATCCTCGATTTTTACCTTATGCATCATCTGGCGTACGATAACCTCAATATGCTTATCGTTAATGTCAACGCCCTGCAGACGGTATACGCGCTGTACCTCCTGAATAAAGTAGTTCTGCACTGCAGTAGAACCCATAATCTCCAGAATATCATGAGGATTGATAGAGCCTTCTGTCAAAGGCTCGCCTGCCTGAATTTCTTGTTCGTCACGAACCTTAATTCTGGAACCAAAAGGAATCAAATATTCTGCAGATTCACCGGTTTCTTCATTCATAACGGTTACTTCACGCTTGTTCTTAATTTCGGTAATCCTTACTTTTCCGCCAATTTCACTGACAATAGCAACACCCTTGGGCTTTCTTGCCTCAAACAACTCTTCGACACGAGGCAGACCCTGAGTAATATCGTCACCTGCGACACCGCCGGCATGGAAGGTTCTCATGGTTAACTGAGTACCCGGTTCCCCGATGGATTGTGCCGCAATAATACCTACGGTTTCGCCTACATCAACAGGTCTGCCGGACGCCAGGTTGTGACCGTAGCACTTTGCACAAACGCCAACCTTGCTGCGGCACTTCACAACGGAACGAATCTTCACTTCCTGGATACCTGCATCTACAATCTGTTTTGCCTGTTCTGCTGTAATCATCTCGTTTTCCGGAACAATAATTGCACCGGTCTTGGGATGAACAATATTCTCGGTTACCGTTCTGCCTTCCAGACGGTCAATCAACGGCTCGATTACCTCATTACCATCACGGATGTCAGCTACAACAATACCATCACGGGTTCCACAGTCTTCTTCACGGACAATAACCTCTTGGGATACATCAACCAGACGGCGGGTCAAATAACCGGAGTCGGCAGTACGCAGAGCGGTATCGGTCAAACCTTTACGGGCACCATGCGTAGAGATAAAGTATTCCAACACATTAAGA
>JAZOWR010000124.1:0-2452 GCA_045659345.1 Ructibacterium sp. | reverse complement strand
CTTCATCTTTTTTCCAAAACCACCGCTAAGCTGCTTCATCATCTTCTGCATCTGCTCAAACTGTTTCACAAAAGCGTTAACCTCTTGTATGCTGGTTCCGCTGCCTTTCGCAATCCTCTCCTTACGGGAGGGGGTGAGTTTATCTCTTAACTCTCGTTCTCTGGGTGTCATTGCTTGAACAATCGCCTCAATATGCGCCATCCTCTTTTCATCTACATCCAGATTCTTAAGTGCACCGGCATTGACACCGGGAAGCATCGAAAGGATATCCTGCATAGAACCCATGTTTTTCATCTGGCCCATCTGGTCAAGAAAATCCGTAAATGTAAAGGTTTGTGAACGGAGTTTCTTTTCCAGTTCCTCCGCCTTTTTCATATCAAGGGCTTGCTCTGCCTTTTCAATCAGGCTAAGCACATCGCCCATTCCAAGAATTCTAGATGCCATTCGATCAGGATGAAAGACTTCAAGGTCAGTCAATTTTTCACCCATACCACAGAATTTAATCGGTTTTTGCGTCACTGCCCGCACCGAAAGCGCTGCACCGCCACGGGTATCGCCGTCTAGTTTGGTAAGAATCACACCGCCGATTTCTAATTCCTTATTAAAAGCATCTGCCACATTGACAGCATCCTGACCCGTCATTGCATCTACAACCAAAAGTATTTCGGTAGGATTTACCTCTTGACTGATTTCTTTCAGTTCATTCATCAAGGCTTCGTCAATATGCAGACGGCCTGCTGTGTCAATAATCAACACATCATTGGCATGCTGAATCGCATGAGAAAGACCTTGTTTTGCAATGGAAACTGCATCCGTGCTTCCCTCCATTGCAAAAACCGGAAGCTCCAGTTTATCGCCTACCACCTGAAGCTGTTTCACTGCGGCCGGACGATATACATCACAGGCACAAAGCAGAGGGCGTTTGCCTTGCTTTTTTAAAAGTCCGCCAAGTTTTGCAGCCGTCGTGGTTTTTCCGGCACCTTGAAGCCCCGCCATCATAATCACCGTCGGGGGTTTTGATGCAATGGTAAGCTTTGCTTCCTCGCCACCCATCAGAGAAACCAGTTCCTCATTCACAATCTTGATCACTTGTTGCGCCGGCGTTAACGATTCCATAACCTCAGCACCGGATGCACGCTCAGAAACCTGCTTGATGAAGTCTTTAACCACCTTAAAGTTAACATCCGCCTCTAAGAGGGCAAGCTTAACTTCACGCATGGCATCCTTTAAATCCTTCTCACTGACCTTGCCTTTGCTTCTCAGTTTTTTAAAGGTATTCTGCAGTTTGTCTGCCAGACTTTCAAACGCCATGCTATGCCTCCTCGTTGATTGCGCTGATGATGGTTAATATTTGATTGATCTTCCGTTTGATATCATCAGACAGATACCTAATATTAGGAGATTTTTCAATCTCTCGGATAATGTCATCAATCATGGTTAAATCTTCTTTGATATGAAGAAACCGCTTGGCAAGGCCAAGCTTTTTTTCTACATCAAAAAGCGTTGCCTCAGCCCTTTTAATATTGTCCCTTACACCTTGACGGGTTATCCCCATATGCTCACTGATTTCAGAGAGGGATAAATCCTCGTTATAGTAAAGGTCAATACTTTCCGCCTGGCGTTCGGTCAACATATTCCGGTAGATAGAAAACAACAGTCCAATCTCTACATTGTGTTCCATTCTCCATCCCCTCCGGAATTAACTTTTATGATGTAAAGCTTATCAACTTTACATCATTATGATTGTACCCTAAATACTTTCATTTGTCAAGGACTTTTTGCAGGAAAATTAAATTATTTTACATAATCAAATTCCACGCCATACATTCTTACTGTATCGCCCTCTTGGATTCCTGCATCCTCTAGCATCCCTATCACACCGCATTGAATCAAGCAGCGCTGAAAATACTGTAAGGATTCATAATCATCAAAATTGGTAGATCCGACAATTTTGCGGACACGCATTCCCTCCACCTCATAGGCATCCTCGGTTTTGGTAACCGTAATCTCATCGTTTTTCCCAATCAGATCAGGATCAAACATTTCGTAGTCTTCTTCCTCGACATCCCGTGGCATCTTGGATAGCGTTTCCCATGTGTAGTTAAGAACCTGAGAAATCCCCTGTTTGGTTGCCGCAGAAATCGGGAACACTTGATATCCCATTTTCTCAACTTCTGTCTTAAACGCCTCATACTTTTCCTGGAACATAGGAAGATCTGCCTTGTTTGCAAGAACAATCTGCGGTTTTTGCGAAAGTTTTTCGCTATAAAGCTTCAGTTCCCGATTAATTGCTTTTAAATCTTCCAACGGTTCTCTGCCTTCAACACCGGAAACATCCACAATATGCAAAAGCAATCTGGTTCGCTCGACATGACGCAAAAATTCATGTCCAAGTCCTACGCCCTCATGTGCACCCTCAATAATTCCGGGAATATCAGCAACCACAAAACCG
>JAZOWR010000123.1:0-1947 GCA_045659345.1 Ructibacterium sp. | reverse complement strand
CTTATATAGCAGATCTGGTCATCCTGCTTAACATTAACCGTAAATCCACCTAAGATTGCCGGCGTTACATTATCGCCATGTCCCTCGGCTTCTACTGCCATTGTAACCAGTTCCCGGGTGGAAAGAGGATATCCGCACAATGCGTTGGCAGCCACAATTCCTGAAACAATTCCGGCACTGCTGCTTCCAAGACCGCGAGTTACCATAATATTGTTTTCCATGGTCAGATGCAAACCCTTGGGTTGATATCCCACCTTATCAAACACCATCTTCATCGAAGTATATATCAGGTTTCGCTCATCCCTGGGGAGATACGCAGCACTGTCATCAAGAATATCAATGGTTAATCCAGGTGTTTCGGTTTCCTCTGCTGTCACATAGTTATAAAGCGTCAATGCGATTCCCATACTGTCAAAACCCGGTCCCATATTGGCGCTGGTCGCCGGCACTCGTACCTTAATCATCCGTTTGCCACCACCCTTAATGATGCAAGGATTGTACAAGTCTTAGACAAGGTTTCCTTCCAATCCGCAAGCTCTTTGCCGGAAAGCTTCGGTGTAAGCAGGGCAAACTCATTCTTGCGACCTTCCAATGTTACAATCTGTCCGCTGCCCTGATATCTGTCACAATCACCTTGCAAACGAAGATAATACTGGAACTTTTGTTCTTCGGCATCCTTTAGATAGCCCGGCTCGCCCTTTGTCCAGCCAAGCCAGATATGTTTATCCTTGTGCTTAACCACATCAACAATATCAGCCACTACCGCACTTGCTGTAGGCAGTGAACCCGCTCCCCTGCCGTAGAACATTACATCACCCAGGGCATCACTCTTAACCATAATGCCGTTAAATACATCGTCAATACCGGCAAGCGGATGTTCTTTTTTCAAGAGCGCAGGACAAACCTGAGCGTATACGCCGTCCTCTGCTCTTGTTGCCATACCCAAAAGCTTAATGACACAACCCATTGCATCGGCATATGCCACATCTTCAAGAGTAATTTGGGTTATTCCCTCTGTTGGAATCTCCTCACTGTTCACATATTTACCAAATGCAAGGGAGGCAAGAATCGCAATCTTACGGCAAGCATCATGCCCTTCTACATCGGCTGTCGGGTCTTTTTCTGCATAGCCATTTTCTTGTGCCCCTTTTAAGGCATCGGCAAAGGATGCCCCGTCCTTAATCATCCGGGTTAATATGTAGTTCGTGGTACCGTTTAAGATTCCCATAACATCTGTCAGTTCATTGGCAGAAAGGCTGGAATAAAGCGGACGGATGATAGGGATACCGCCCCCTACACTTGCCTCGAAAAGATAGTTGATATTCTTTTCCTTGGCAATCTCCAAAAATTCTGTCCCGTGCTTAGCAACCAGCTCCTTATTGGAGGTCACTACATGCTTACCCTTGAGAAGCAGTTGCTTGGTAAATTCGTATGCAGGTTTGGTGCCGCCCATCACTTCGACAACGATACCGATTTCCTCATCGTTAAGTATCTCGTTGAAATCCTTGGTAAAGCAATCAAAGGGACTGTCCGGAAAATCCCGCAGATCAAGAATTTTTTTAATCTCAATTCTCTCCCCGCTCCGTGACATAAGTCCATCGGCAGATTCACGAATAATTTCACCGACGCCACTACCTACAACGCCAAATCCCATAATAGCTATTTTCATCTGTGTTTCATCCTTTCGTTCACAGTACCTGCTGCTTTGTTACTCTCTTATTCAAATTTATTTATGACAATCCCTGTCTTCAATTTTGGCCAAAAATGTGTGGATTTTTGCGGCATTTTTTCGTTTGCCTGTGCAATTGCCTTAATTTCTGATAATCTGGTGGGATTCATCAAAAAGGCACAATTGAATCCTCCGCTCTGGACTGCCTCAATGGCTCTGTGCGGGTCATAGGTGTAAACCAAATTCCGCTGTTCCTTCATATTCTCTTCATCAATGCC
>JAZOWR010000122.1:0-7914 GCA_045659345.1 Ructibacterium sp. | reverse complement strand
GTTCTGGAATCCGGGGAAAAACTTCCTACCGTTCAGGAAGTGACGGACAAGCTTGGCATTGCAAGAGGGACCATCAAGCGAGCATACGATGAGTTAGAGCGTGCGGGAATGATTGAAAAGGTGCAGGGCAGAGGCACTTTTGTGGCGTATCGTCTTATGGACACCTCCAGTCGGAAAGAGCATGCGATGATAGCGATTGAGGAGATGCTCGGCCGCTTGGAGAACATGGGCTTTAGTCCTACAGAAATTAATATTTTTCTAAACCTCAAGCTGAGAGAACGCTCAGAGGAGGAGGCGCAGGTCAAAATTGCGGTTGTAGAATGCAACCCTGAAAATTTATCCCAGATGTCAGAACAGCTCCGACATATTCCGGGCGTAGATTTATATTCCTATTTAATTGAAGATGTCCAGCGCTACCCCTATAAGCTTAGTGATGGATTTGATTTGATTGTTTCGACAGCTTCTCATATTAAGTATCTTGAGAGTGTGCTTCCGGTTAGAAAGAAGAGGGCGTGCGTTGCGCTCAGAGAATCGGCACGGTGGCTCTCTCGGATTATCAGGCTTCATCACAGAGAGCGAGTAGGCATCATTTCTTATAGCCAACGCTTTGGAGATTTGCTCTATAAGGCGTGCGAAACCTATGCAGAAAGCGTAATTGTTCACAGACCTATCTGCCCTGAAACCGAGGGAGAGGTTATGGAATACATAAATGGCAAAGACATTGTTCTTGTGCCAAGAGGCTATGAAAAATACTTTAAGACGGCAATTGCCGAAGAAATTCGTCGTCTTGGCAGAGATGCCATTGAGTGTTATTATGAGATGGACGAGGGATCGCTTATTTATCTGGAGGCAAAAATTAAGCGAATGTTAGAAGAAAAGACGATTTAAGCAATCGCCGTCCAAAATACATTGGGCGGCGATTGTCCTTTATGCAACAAACAGTAAAAATTTATAGAAAGTTACAGATTCTGCCTTGACAAATGGTATAATCCATTATATTATATAAGTACATAACAATCGCAGAATGATTCTGCGAGGAATAGAATGAGGTGCTCTTATGGAGAAACGAGATAAAAAAGTTTTGGTCATTGGTGTCATTGGCGCTGATGTACATGCGGTAGGTAATAAAATTCTGTACCACGCATTTACTGGGGCCGGATTTGAGGTTGTAAACCTTGGAGTTATGGTTTCTCAGGAGGAATATGTTGCAGCTGCTATCGAATCAGGTGCAGATGCTATTGTGATTTCTTCCCTGTACGGTCAGGGTGAGCTGGATTGCAGAGGCATGCGTGAAAAGTGTGACGAAGCAGGCCTTGCGGGAATCCCTCTTCTGGTTGGAGGAAATATTGTTATTGGAAAACAGAAGTTTGAAGATGTAGAAAAGCGATTTAAGGAGATGGGCTTTGACAGAGCATTCCCTCCGGGAACATCACCTGAGACTACCATTGAAGCGTTGCACGAGCTTTTGCACATGGAAGGTGAAAACGCATGAAGAATGTCTTGCTGATTGATTTCGGCAGTACATACACAAAGCTAACCGCGGTAGATGTAGAGGCAGAAGAAATTTTAGGAACTGCCGCTGCTTATACCACAGTGCAGACGGATATCAATGACGGACTTGCCAAAGGATTGGAGCTTTTAGAGGAGAAGACGGGAAAGTTAACTTTTGATTCTTGCTACGCCTGTTCCTCTGCAGCAGGCGGACTTCGGATGGTCACCAGCGGTCTGGTTCCGGAGCTAACCGGTGAGGCGGCAAAACTGGCGAGTCTGGGTGCAGGAGCCAAGGTGGTCGGTGTTTATGCTTTTGAACTGACAGAGGATGACCTTCAGGAGATTTGCGCATCCAAACCGGACATTTTTTTGCTGGTTGGCGGGACAGATGGTGGGAACACCGCGTGTATTCTGCATAACGCCAAGATGCTGGCGACATTGCCGCCGGAGTTTCCTATTGTGATTGCAGGCAATCGCTCTGCGGCAAAGGAATGTGAGCGTATTTTAGAGAATCACGAGGTTTATGTATGTCCCAATGTCATGCCTAGGTTTGGGGTATTGCAGATAGAGGAAACGCAAAAGCAGATTCGGGAAATCTTCCTCAATCGCATCATCCAGGCAAAGGGACTAAGCAAGGCTGCAGAACTTCTCTCAGATATTATGATGCCAACACCCTCGGCGGTACTTCAGGCAATGGAGCTTTTGGCTCAGGGCTATGAGGATGAGCTTGGCATAGGGGAGCTGGTTGCAGTGGATGTAGGTGGTGCTACCACTGATGTCTACTCGATTGCAGATGGTATGCCGGAGCATATGAATACGGTGTACAAAGGACTCCCGGAACCCTACGCAAAGCGGACGGTGGAAGGCGACATCGGGATGCGTTACAGTGCACAAGGCATTGTAGATGTGGCAGGGATACAAAGAATCTGCGAACTCTCTCATTTGACAGAGGACAGGGCAACTGCCTTAATAGAAGAAATGAAAAAGAATACGGATAGGGTGCCAAACGGAGATAAAGAGCTGGAAGATTTAGACTTTGCCCTGGCATCTTGTGCGATTGAGGAAGCGGTAGGGCGTCATGCAGGTACCATAGCCGAGACCTACACCATGATGGGACAAACATTTGTTCAAGAGGGAAAGAACCTGACTCAGGTCAAACAGGTTGTGGTAACGGGCGGTAGCTTGATTCATACCAAGCGAACGGCTGAGATTGCAAGGCATGCCCTCTATTCCCAAAAGAACCCGGCATCGTTAAAACCAAAAAATGCAGATGTGTGGGTTGACAGAAGATATATATTAGCAGCGATGGGATTGTTGTCTTCGTATTATCCCAAAGCGGCATTAAGAATCATGAAAAAGGAGCTTGAATACCATGGATATTCAAAATAAGCGTATTTCTGATGCAGAATTTAATCAAGAGCGCCAGGAGGTTTTAAACCAATGGCCGACCGGTAAGGATGTAGACCTTGAGGAGGCGGTTGCCTACCATAAGGCTATGCCGGAAAGCAGACGGTTCTCCCAAAAACTGCTGGATGCCAAGAAGAACAAGCGTACACTGGTTCAGCCTCGTGCAGGTGTTCCGGTTATTGAGGAGCACATCAAACTGATGCAATATCTGGAGAAGGAAGGAGAGGCGGATTTGCTGCCCTCCACCATCGATAGCTACACCCGCCAGAACCGTTATGAGGAGGCAGAGAATGGTATCTCTGAATCATTGCGTCTAGAGCGTGCGATGCTCAATGGCTTTCCCGCTGTAAACCACGGTGTTGCAAACTGCCGTCGTGTGGTTGAGAGCGTGAATGTGCCGATGCAGGTTCGTCACGGTACTCCCGATGCAAGACTTTTGACCGAGATTACCTATGCCGGCGGTTTTACCAGTTATGAGGGTGGCGGTATCTCTTATAACCTTCCCTATTGTAAGAATATCCCGATGGAGCGCACCATCAAGGATTGGCAGTATGTAGACCGTTTGACCGGATTATATGAAGAGATGGGTGTTTCTATTAACCGTGAACCATACGGTCCGCTGACCGGAACTTTAGTACCCCCTTGTATCTCTCATGCGGCAGCAATTATTGAGGCGTTGCTTGCAGCAGAGCAGGGAGTAAAGAATATTACCGTTGGTTATGGCCAGTGCGGAAATCTGGTTCAGGATATTGCGGCAATTCGTACTCTGGAAGAATTGACCGATGAATATCTTAAAAAATATGGCTACCAAGATGTAGAGGTTACTACCGTACTCCATCAATGGATGGGAGGATTCCCGGCAGATGAGGCAAAGGCGTTCGGTGTTATTTCCTCAGGTAGTTTGATTGCTGCGCTTTCAAAGGCAACAAAAGTTATTGTTAAAACTCCGCATGAGGCAGTCGGTATTCCCACTATGGAAGCAAACGCACAGGGCTTGCGCTGTACTAAGCAGGTAGTTAATATGATGGCAGACCAGAACTTCTGCAGCGCAGAACTGGATGCAGAGAAGGAAATCATTCGTCAGGAAACCCGTGCAATTGTGGATAAATGTTTTGAACTTGGTATGGGCGATATCGCAGTCGGCGTATGCCGTGGCGTAGAAAGCGGTGTTTTGGATGTTCCCTTTGCACCTTGCCGTGCCAATGCAGGTAAGATGCTTCCCTGCCGTGATAACAACGGTGCGGTTCGAATTCTTGAACCCGGCAATCTGCCCTTCTCTAAGGAACTGTTGGATTTCCACAAGGATAAGATTGAAGAACGCGCAAAATGCGAAAACCGTAAGGCTTCCTTCCAGATGGTTATTGATGATGTATATGCAATTGGTAAGGGTCGTCTGGTAGGACGCCGCAGATAAGAAAGGATTGGTGCATAATGAAAATTATTGATGTTATTTGTTCCCCCGGGCGTACAGGATTCTATTTTGATGACCAGCGTGCGATTAAGCAGGGCGCAGGTCATGACGGTGTATTTTATGTAGGAGCTCCGGTGACCGAAGGCTTCCGCGCCGTTCGTCAGGCGGGCGAATCTATTTCGGTTATGTTGATGCTGGAGGATGGTCAGGTAGCATACGGAGATTGTGCTGCGGTACAGTATTCCGGTGCCGGCGGCAGAGATCCGCTGTTTTTGGCAAAGGATTTTATTCCGGTTATTGAAAAGTATATTAAACCGGAATTGGTTGGCAAAGAAGCAGATGACTTCCGCGGTCTGTGTGCAATGATGGAGGCAATCCAGGTAGAGGGCAAGCGGCTTCATACTGCTATCCGCTACGGTGTATCCCAGGCGATTCTGGATGCAGTTGCCAAGGCAACCGGCAGAATGATGTGCGAGGTTGTTGCAGATGAATACGGATGCTCCGTTTCTGAAACCCCCATCCCCATTTTTACACAGTCCGGCGATGACCGTTATGACAATGCGGATAAGATGATTATTAAAGGCGCACAGGTTTTGCCCCATGCACTGATTAATAATGTCGAGACCAAACTGGGCAAAAATGGTGAAAAACTGGCTGAATATGTTGCATGGCTCCGTGATCGTATTCTTGAAAACAGAACGGATGAAACCTATGAGCCGGTAATGCACATGGATGTATATGGAACCATCGGTGCAGCGTTTGGTAACAACAACTATAAGGAAATGGCAGACTACATCGAGAAGCTGGGTGAGATTGCAAAACCGTTCAAGCTCCGTGTTGAAGGTCCTATGGACTGCGATTGTGACAGAGAAACCCAGATGACTGCACTGGCAGGTCTTACCAAGGAACTGGATAGCCGTGGCTGTGATGTAGAACTGGTTGCTGACGAATGGTGTAATACCCTTGAGGATATTAAACTTTTTGCAGATAACAAAGCCGGTCACATGGTGCAGATTAAGACCCCGGATTTGGGTGGTATCAATAATACCATTGAGGCGGTTCTTTACTGTAAAGAAAAGGGTATCGGTGCATATCAGGGTGGTACCTGTAATGAAACCGACCGCAGTGCACAGGTTTGTGTACATTGTGCAATGGCAACCCAGCCGGTACAGATTTTGGCAAAACCCGGTATGGGCGTCGATGAGGGCTTCATGATTGTATACAACGAGATGAATCGTATCATGGCAGTTCGCAAGGCAAAGAAGAAATAGTCAAAATCATGTCTGGAACTTTTGATGTCATGTATGAGTAATTCCCTGATGCAGACATATTAGAAGATAGTGCAGATCCATTCCGGATGGGTCCTGTAGACCCTGAAAAATTTAGAAACAAGTATGATAGAGCCATCTTCTGCAGTGTATTAGAAGATGGCTTTTATCTTTCTTTACTTGCATATACACACCTTGATATGGCAAGTCTAAGGATAATAGGAGGCGTTAATCCATGGAGAAAACTTATCTGTGTATTGATTTGAAGAGTTTTTACGCCTCTGTCGAGTGTGTGGATCGAGGGCTAGACCCGCTTACCACCAACCTTGTGGTTGCAGACCACTCCCGGACTGAAAAAACAATTTGCCTTGCTGTTACCCCAAGCCTGAAATCCTATGGGATTTCAGGCAGAGCAAGGCTTTTTGAGGTTATACAAAAGGTGGAGAGGGAAAATGTACTTCGCAAGAATAACACACCACACAAAAGACTGAACGGAAAATCCACGGATGCATTTAAGCTGAAAGAAAATTCCTCACTTGCGATAGATTATCTTGTCGCTCCCCCGAGGATGGCAAGGTATATGGAGGTTTCTGCAAAAATTTATGAGGTTTATCTAAATTATGTATCTCATGAAGATATTCTGGTTTATTCTGTTGACGAAGTGTTTATGGATATTACGCCGTATTTAAGGGTCGCCAACAAAACACCCTATGAATTTGCCCTGACCATCATTCGTGATGTGCTTAAGCAGACCGGTATTACTGCAACAGCCGGCATCGGCAGCAATATGTATCTCGCAAAAATTGCCATGGATATTACGGCAAAAAAGATGCCGCCGGATAAGGATGGCGTGAGAATTGCAGTCCTTGACGAAATGAGTTATCGCAAAGAACTTTGGCAACACCGCCCCTTGACCGATTTTTGGCGGGTGGGACGAGGCTATGCAAAAAAATTAGAAGAACACCGGATGTACACCATGGGAGATATTGCCAGAGCTTCTACAACACCCTATGGCAGAACAACCCTAAAGAAATTATTTGGCATCAATGCCAAGATGTTGATCGATCACGCATGGGGATATGAACCATGTACCATAGCAGAGGCAAAGGCGTACACGCCGGAAAATAGGAGTATCAGCACCGGACAAGTGCTCAAAACCCCCTATAGTGTGGCAAATGCCAGAGTTATTGCCTGGGAAATGGCGGAGTTACTCTCACTTGATTTGGTGGATCAAGCTCTGGTCACCGATCAGATTGTGCTAACGGTGGGGTATGATACAGAAAACCTAGCAAATCCTGATATTGCAGAACAGTATCAGGGCGAGATTGTCACCGACTTATATGGGCGCAAGATTCCCAAACATGCCCACGGCACCAAAAACCTAGGCAGAAAAACCTCGTCAACCAAAATGATTACCGATGCGACATTAGAGCTTTATGACGAGATTATGAACAAAAAACTGCTTGTCAGGCGCATTACGATTGCGGCGAATCATCTGGTTCCGGAAACTGCGGTCAAAGACAGGCGGGACTTTGAACAGATGAACATGTTTTGTGATTATGATGCGTTGCAAAAGAAACGGGAAAAGGAACGGAAGAGGCTGAAAAACGAGAGAAAGATACAGGAATCGATTTTGACGATTAAGCGGCGTTTTGGTAAGAATGCAGTGCTTAAGGGTAAAAATCTGCAGGAGGGAGCAACCGCGAAAGAGCGCAATGAGCAAATCGGCGGACACAAGGCATAGGAGGGAACATGGACGAGTTTCGATATGGTGATATTTTAAATATGAAATACCCCAACCATGAAATTGAGAAGGATTTTCCCGATCAGGTGCTTCGTGCGGCGCAATTTGCTCCGTTTGCTGCCCTGACAGGCTATGATGAGACGGTAGAGGAAACCTCCAGATTTACCGAGCAGAGAGTTGAACTTGAGCCGGATGCGCAGGAGGAGGTAAACCGAATTCTAAACGATGTGAAAGCGCATTTTGCAGAGGATACCGGATACCATATCACTTATTTTCTTCCGGATAAGAAAAAACAAGGCGGCAAATATGTGACGGTAACGGATAGGATTATCTGTATCAAGGAGTATGAAAAAATATTGCTGACAGAGCATCACGGAGCAATTTTGATACCGGATATTGTGATGCTCAAACGAGCGCAATCATATGATCGATGATAAGTGATATGCCCTTCAAAGCGTTCGTCTTTGAGGGGCATATCTTTGATTTTATTTGGCAAAAAAGAACGCTGTCAACAAGAAAAACAGCTTGCAATTGATGTCGGTTTATGGTATACTGTTTTTTTGGTTTACAAAATACATGAAAGCTTGAGGTAA
>JAZOWR010000121.1:0-2415 GCA_045659345.1 Ructibacterium sp. | reverse complement strand
ATGAAGGTAATCCTTAGAGCCAGAGGTTTCTATAGCGGATCCGTTACTGGAGTAAATGCACAGAAGTTCACGGCAACCTTCAAAAAGTCCGTAAAGATGTTCCAGATGAAAGCCGGACTGAAACAGACTGGAAAAGGTGACAGGGATACATGGGCTACCTTGCTTGGCTTAGACATGAAAAACGGATACTGGATCGTTGAAGGATGTCAGTTAGGTGACATGAAAAGCAAGTCTGTACTGCTCATGCAGGAGTTTTTAAAAGGACTTCCAAAGAAATATTACACGGGCAATCTTGACTGGAATTTCGGAGAGGACACTAAAAAAGCCCTGATTAAATACTGCAAAGCTGCTAACAAGGCAGGAGCGAAACTTCGTACAGACGGAGTATTCGACAGCGCAGTAGCAAAATACATGATTGGATAAAAAGCAATTACTTTTTTCAAGGGGAGATTGGAACTTATGACAGCAACAGCAGACATTATAAGCGAAGCAATGCTTTATATTGACGATGTGCGTCTTCAAGAACAGCTTGCCATTAATCCGGCACTGTTTTATCGGCGTATGTCCATGTATGTGACCGCAGCCATGCCGTTGCTGTCGAGTCCACCCCAGTTATTCAGCTATATTTCAGGTCACTATACCGAGGCGGAATATGAAGACTACGCATGGACAAGAACGGTAGACAGCACGATGGAAGAAACCGTTCTGGACACGCAGTGTATTGGCTATGACCTGTTCAGTGTAGTGGCATATGACGCAGGCGGCAATGCTTCGCCGTATCAATTAGCACAATACGACAAGGAAACAGGCGAAATCACGTTCCCAGTACAAGCAGAAGCGAACATCGAATATGAAATCGACTTCTATACAGATGGGGAAGTAGCCGACTTATCATTAACCATGAAGCGTCTGTTTGCTCTGGCAATCGCTATTGTATGGGATGAAAGATTCAGCCGGAACTGGCTGAACATCACAACAAAAATCAAGGATAGTTCGTTCAGCACGGTCAACGAATCAACTTATATTGATAAAATCACGGTTCGAATGAAAGAAAATCGACAGGCTTTGCAGGACGAATTAAGAAAATACGAACAGAACACGGCTTATAACACGGTCGTGTCACCCTACAGCTACCGACACAAAATGGATTTGATTTGATGAAAAGCACGAAGAAGAAAGGAGAAGATAACACATGAAACAAGCAATCAAGAACGCTATGTTAACTGGTTCTTCTTCTTTTTCGTTTAAACAATACACGCCAAAACAGTACAGCGGACGGCAAAAACGGTATTACAACTACGAAACACGGGCGTTTAACGAGATAATGGCTCAATATTCGGGCGATTATGTCGAAGCAGAGATACAGGGGCTGAAGCCGGAAGCACCGTTCGGATACACAAAAGTACACATCCGTTTTTCCGACATCGTTCGTTCGTCCTCGGCAATTTCCTATGAATTTGACAACTACAAGGTCATCGATATTGCTGAAAAAGAATACGATTACGTCCGAAAAGGGGCAAAAATAAAGGCAATGGGAAGTACATGGCTGTGCATTAACCCGGATAACATGGGGAATGTGCTTGGAAAAGCCATTATTCAGCGGTGTGACGCAGTATGGCACTTCCATGACTACTATGGGAATGTATGCTCCGAACCCATGTGTTTCGACCGTACGTTAGCAAAGGCAAACGATACTGACGCACAAAGAGCAACCATGATAACGAAGGGTTACTTCGATGCGAAGGTACAATACAACGAAAATACGGCTCAATTATTCACAAACAGCCGCCTGATCCTCGGAACATCGGCATACCGCATTACGGGCTACTCTGATTTCATACAGGAATTTACGGACGATTATGACTCGGTAAACCTTCTTGAGTTTGATGTGAGATATGAGGAACCGAATGACGCAATGGACGATATGGTCAATCATGTCGCAGGTGGAAAGACGTTCAAATGGGATATTCAGCTTGCAGGAACGCCTACTATGGCGGTCGGCGGCACAATGAGCATTGTCCCGACCAGTATTCGGACAGCGGAAGAGAAAACGCAGGTCGTTGAGAATACGAAAGAACACCCGATCTACTACATCTGGGAGAGCAGTGACGAGTCCGTTGCCGTTGTGGACATAAATGGGGACGTTACAGCCGTTTCAGAGGGCGAGGCTACTATTTCATGCACCTTGGCACAAAACACGCTCATACGGGCTGAATTCGCCTTGAACGTGGCAGGGAACGAATCGGATCCTCATGTCAGCTTCACATCGACCGTTCCTGAGAACCTTGAAGTATACAAGACCACAAAAATAACAGCGGTCTATTACGAAAACGGACTGGCAACGGAAGAAGAAATCACGTTTACGTTCAGCGGAGCGAGAAAAGAAGCATACACAGTCACACAGTCCGGCAACTC
>JAZOWR010000120.1:0-5927 GCA_045659345.1 Ructibacterium sp. | reverse complement strand
TTGCCTCTGGTGCGGGAAACGGGAGGGCTGAAAGACAGCGTCCTGCCTTATAACGAATTTACCGGAGAAGGCAACGGCTTCAGCTTTGGACCTTATAATTCTCATGACATGATGCACACCTTAAAAATGGCACTGAATTTGTTTGCCAACAAAGAGATCTGGGTTCCCATGATGAAACGCGCCATGAAGACCGACTTTAGCTGGAGTGCCTCGGCAAAACAATATAGCAATCTGTACAACAATCTGCTGCAATAACAAAAAACCCGCCTCTCGGCGGGTTTTCTTTTTTTGTAAACCAGGAGAGGAAGGGGGACGGTTCTCCCTCCTCCTTTTTATTACAGTTCCTTTAACGCAGTCAGCGCTGCCTCCAGCCATGTTTCGCCGGGAACGGTTTCCACTCTGCCCTTATCAACCGCATCCGCAATTGACGGGTCAATGGGAATCTGTCCCAGCACCGGTAGACCATATTCGCCTGCAACTTTGCCGATTTGGCTCTTACCAAAGACCGAAATCTTATCCCCGCAACCGGGACAGGTGATATAGCTCATGTTCTCTACCAGACCAAGAATCGGTATCTCCATCATCTGTGCCATTTTCACCGCTTTGCCAACAATCATGGAGACCAGCTCCTGCGGAGAGGTTACCACCACAATGCCGTCTACCGGCAACGACTGAAACACGGTCAACGGGACATCGCCGGTTCCGGGAGGCATATCCACAAACATATAGTCCACATCATCCCAGACTACATCACTCCAGAACTGTTTGACGGTTCCTGCAATGACAGGACCTCTCCAGACCACCGGATCGGTATCGTTTTCCAACAACAGGTTGACCGACATCACCGAAATCCCCGAATCGGTTGCTACCGGCAAAATTCCGTGTTCGTTGCCGGTCGCCTTTTGGGTAAGACCAAACGCTTTGGGAATAGACGGTCCTGTCAGGTCGGCATCTAAAACAGCGGTACGATAACCCGCCTTCTGCATGCCGGAGGCAAGGAGAGCCGTGACCAAAGACTTACCAACTCCACCCTTGCCGCTGACAACGCCAATTACCTTGTTGACATGGCTCATGCTATTGGCAGGAGCCTGAAAATTCTGTGCTTCTTTTCGTTCACTGCAGGATTCACCGCAGGTTGCGCAATTGTGGGTACATTCACTCATTGTTTTTTCTCCTGTTCATCTATTATTTCTATCATATTCTGATAAATCTTATGAGCATTCTTTTTAAGACTTTTTGCCGCTTTTTCTGCCTGCGACCGAGAGCCTGCAAAAATTTTAAGCTCCAAAAGCGGATCTCCTGCATCTAACATCTGCAAGGATGCCATATACTGTTGGGGTGCAATGGGCAGAATCTCTGTCTTGATGGCGTTGGGATCTGCCTGTTCGTCAAATTTGATGGTGTTCACCGCCGTCTCAATCCTCTGTCGAATGCTTTTGGGGATTCGTTCAAAGAAAAAGGCATTGGTATCCATTCCCTTTTCGCTCAGGTTATAGCAAATATCCCCAATATAGAACTTGCTCTCGGTATAACCATCCTCGGTCAGCTCGTTCATGAGCTCTGAAAGCTCAAAGTATCCCATGACCTCCTTACTGTCCCAGGAGAGCACTTCGGCAAGCCTTGGCATGCTAACCGGCTCTACATACCGTTTGAGGGTATAGAGAATGGCAAACTTCATCTCGTCTCTGTCCAGAAACATATCCTCACCTCATTCGTTGTTTTGGTAGGTTTCGTAAGGCTGTTTGTGTTTAAAATAGATGCCCACTACCCCCAACCCTGCATGGGAGGTAATAATCGGACCAACCTCCATGATGGTGGTCTGCTTGGGGTTTATCTTATCCTTTAGCATGCTGCATAACAGCTCTGCCTTCTCATAGGCATCCGTGTGGAGCACAACGATCTCGTTATTTTCCGGATCGTCCATCCGTTCTTGCGCGTACTCTGCCAGAGTTGCAAGCGCCTTTTTGGTCCCCCGCACCTTGCGGTACGCCTCAACCAAACCGCCATTGATATTGAGAATCGGCTTAATATCCAGCACCGTACCGATTGCCATGGTGGTTGCCTTAATTCTGCCTCCTTTTTTCAAGAAGGTCAGATCATCTACCATAAAGTAGGCAGTATCTCTGCGATATTCCTCGGCAAGGTAGGCAAGAATCTCCTCTTTGGAGCTGCCGGCCTGTGCCATCTTTGCGGCCTCGATCGCCGGTCTGCCTATGACATAGGAGAACATAGCAGAATCTACCACTGTAATGTCAAACCCCTCGTCTTTGAGCTGTTCTGCCACCATGCAGGCAGTGTTGTGAATTCCGCTCCCCTTAGAGGAAATACTGATATAGATGATGGGGTCATCCTTCCCCAATTTTCGATAACTATCCTCCAAATCCGCCGGACTCATCTGGCTGGTAGAGGGAACCTCTCCGCTTTCTTTGAGAAGCTTCCAGTAATCCTGCGGCGCAAGATTGATATCGGCACGAATACTCTTATCCTTAAAGTGAACCATAAAGGGCAACACTTCAATGGAAAGCTCTTTGGCAACAGAGGCGGGAATGTCCGCCGCCGCATCGGTCATAATTCTAATCATGGCATCTGTCCTTCTTTCTTTAAATTTTCAAATCCCGTCTGCCTAAGCACTTCATAAGCGATAATCGCTACCGAATTGGATAGGTTCAGGGAGCGTTTGTTCTCCTTCATCGGAATCCGGATACAAGCATCCGGATACTGCAAAAGCAGGTCTTCCGGCAGCCCTTTGGTTTCTTTGCCAAAGACTAAAAAGATCTCTCCGTCTTTGGGATAGTCTGCCTCGCTGTAGGTGTTCTCTCCCTTGGTGGTACAGTAATAAAATCTGCCCCCGGGGTAAGATTCCAGCACCTGAGCAAAGCTTTGGTGCTCATAAAGCTCCAGTTCGTCCCAGTAATCCAGACCCGCTCTGCGCACCTGTTTCTCGCTGATATCAAACCCTAGGGGATGCACCAAATGAAGCGCCGCCCCAATCACCGAGCAGGTTCTTGAAATATTTCCGGTGTTTGCCGGAATCTCCGGCTCCACCAAAACAATATGCAGTTTCATTGTTCTCACCTATGCCCAAAATTTTCTGTCCAAGGACCGATACTGAATCGCCTCAGCAAGATGCTCTGCCTGAATCTGCTCGCTCTCTGCAAGGTCGGCAATGGTTCTTGCTACCTTTAAGATGCGGTTATGGGCTCTGGCGCTCAGACCCAGAGCCTCAAAGGCGTTTTTAAGCAGCTCTGCTCCGTCCTCAGTTAAGGTACAGTATTTCTCCATCATTTTCGGAGTCAGCCGGGCGTTGGCATAAATGCCCTCATCCTTGTACCGCTCCCGCTGAAGCTCTCTTGCACGATTGACCCGTGCCCGAATCTGTGCCGAGGTTTCATTCTCTTGGCTTTTTTGCTCCAAATCCTGATAGGGGACTGAGGAAACCTCGATATGTAAATCAATCCGGTCAAGGAGCGGACCGCTGACCTTGCCCAAATACTTTTTAATCTTTTGCTCTGTACAGGTACAGGTATGCGTTTTATCACCATAAAATCCACAGGGACAAGGGTTGAGCGATGCCACCAGCATGAAATTACAGGGATAGCAATGGGTCGCCTTTGCCCGGGTGATAGAAACCACGCCGTCCTCCAACGGCTGACGCAGAATCTCCAAAGCATCCTTGCGAAACTCCGGCAGCTCATCCAAAAACAATACCCCATGATGGGCAAGGCTGACCTCTCCGGGTTTGGGATTGGTTCCCCCGCCCGAAAGCCCCACGGCCGAGACCGTATGATGGGGATTGCGAAACGGCCGTCTGGTTACCAAAGGCTCTTGCTCGTTGACATTGCCTGCAATGGAATGAATTTTGGTAACATCCAGCGCCTCCTCCAGGCTCATGTCCGGCAAAATAGAGGGAAGCCGCTGCGCCAGCATCGTCTTGCCCGCACCGGGCGGACCAATAAGCAGAATATTATGCCCTCCTGCCGCCGCCACTTCCATAGCACGCTTGGCATTTTTTTGTCCCTTGACCTCAGCAAAATCATATCCATTTTCCCGGGATATCCGGAATAATTCGTCAATATCTACCGATGCAGAAAAAAGTTTTTCTTCTCCGGTCAGGTGGTTAATTACCTCTTTCAGACTTTCTGCCCCGTATACCTTAAGTCCTGCAACCACAGCCGCCTCAGCTGCGTTCTCTTTGGGCAGAAACAGCTTGCGAATCCCTTTTTGATAGGCACAGATTGCCATAGGCAACGCCCCGCTTATCGGTCGAAGCCTGCCATCCAGTGAAAGCTCGCCAAAAAAGGCGCAATCATCCAGGTTGGGCAACGAAATCTGCTCCGAGCTCATCAGGATGCCCAATGCAATCGGCAAATCCAGACATACGCCCTCTTTTTTAATGCCTGCCGGTGCAAGGTTGACAACCATCCGCTTGCCGGGCATCTGCCTGCCGCTATGCTTAATCGCAGCACGCACCCGCTCTTTGGATTCCTTGACCGCATGATCTGCAAGCCCTACAATTTCCCATGCGGGAAGGCCCGAGGTAACATCGGTTTCTACCTGAATACAAAACCCCTCTATCCCGGAAAGCCCCACACTGTTTATCTTTGTAATCATGGCGTTATCTCCCTTGTTCCAGCAATTCCATCTCATCGGGCAACACCTCTCGCACCTCGCCCGGCTCCATGTCCTCAGGCAGAGTCAAGGCGTTCATAGCGGTTCTCTTTAGGTAGGTGACCTGTTTTCCCACCGCCTCAAACATCCGTTTCACTTGATGGAATTTTCCCTCTGTGATGATAAGCTCTATCTCCGACACCTCGCCGCTGGATAGAATCGTTAATATCGCAGGCTTGGTTCGATAGCCGTCATCGAGTACCACGCCCTCCAAAAAAGCAGCTTTATCTGCCTCTGTAACACAACCGGAAACGGTTGCGCGATAGGTTTTGGGAATATGTTTGTTTGGACTGAGCAGCCGATGCGCCAGCTGTCCGTCATTGGTCAAAAGACAAAGCCCCTCTGTGTCAATATCCAGACGACCAACCGGAAAGGGTGCAAAATGCAGGTATTCCTCCGGCACCAAATCCAGTACGGTCGGGAGCTTGGCATCCCAAGTCGCAGAAATATAGCCTGCGGGCTTATTTAACAGCAGATAGATAAATCTGCGATGCCGAAGGCGCTGCCCCTGAAGGTACACCTCTGCACCCTCCGGGTCAATCTGTGTTTCCGGCTTTGGCTTTTCTATCCCTGTAACCTGAACCAATCCTTGCCGAATCCATTTTTTAACCTCGCTGCGGGTTCCGGCGCCGCAGTCTGCAAGGTACTTATCTAATCGCATTTTTCACCTCATAGTTTCCTCCTTTTTTGCATACCTATGCAATATAGGAGGAATGTTTATGTCTACATCTCCCAAAACATTCGGAAAACTTTTCATCCTCCTCGCCGGACTGACTCTGACGGGGATTATTTTACTGTTATTTGGGGCCGACTCCCAGATAAACCAGGAAAATATTTCCTATATCCAAGGCTTTGGCTGGCAGGTGGAGGAAACTCCGGAAGAAATCTCCCATCTCACCATTCCCACAGTGTTTAATTCGGTATTTACCGCCTACAACACAGCCTTAAAACCTTCCGGCTTTGACCTGACCCCCTATCAAGGGGTCCGTGCCACCCGATACACCTATCGGGTTCTCAATCACAAGGAATCTGACTCTCAGCATGTGAAGATTCAGGTCTTTGTTACCAAAAAGGGGATCATCGCCGCCCATATCTGTTCCTTCAAGCCCAATGGGTTTTTCCTGCCAATCAATGACACCTCCGGACAGATATAATCAGTATATCATAAGGAAATCGAACTTGCAAGTGCCAGAATCCAAAACAACCAGGGAGGATAGGGGACGGTTCTCCGTCCTCCTTTCTCGACTAGAGAGGATAGG
>JAZOWR010000119.1:0-4602 GCA_045659345.1 Ructibacterium sp. | reverse complement strand
GGCATGCCGGTGGTGCCGGATGTAAAGTATACCAAAAAGGTATCATCCCAGCGGGTGGCAGCATCTCCCGTAGGACGGGGAAATTCCTCGGACATAGAGCCTATGCAGTCGTCAAAATTCAGCCAGCCTTCCCGATGCTGATGCACCAAAATCTTGTGGGTCAACCCTGAAAGTTCCGGCTGTGCTTTTTCTACCTGCTCAATCACAAAGGCATCATCCACGCAGACGATAGCCTTGATGTCGGCAGCATTGGCGCGATAGACAATATCCTTTTTGGTCAGCTGCAGAGTACCGGGAATCAACACAGCTCCCAGCTTGTGCAGTGCCGTAGCGCAAACCCAATATTCCCAGCGGCGGCGAAGAATCAAGAGAACTGCATCTCCCTTTTTGATGCCGATGGAGGTAAGGTAGTTTGCCATCTGATTGGATTTGCGTTTGATATCTGCAAAGGTTAAGATTTTTTCTTCGTCATGGTCATTGCACCAGACCAGAGCTTTTTTGGTTTCGTCCTGTTCTGCCCATGCGTCTACAATATCAAAGCCAAAGTTAAAGTATTCCGGCACATTGACGCGATAATTTTCTTTAAAATCCTCATAGGAATCAAAGTCCTGTCTGGGCAAAAAACGGTTTAATATCATTTTGGTAAGCACTCCTTTTTGTGGCTATTCTGCAATTACGGTGATAAACTTGGCTTCCTTATCACCATGACACCGCTGCCCGTGGGGGCGAGAGGGGTCAAAGTAGGCGCTGTCGCCTGCTTCTAAAATATAGGTGCGGTCGCCCCAGGTAAGCTCCATGGCGCCCTCTAGCACATAGTTAAATTCCTGGCCGCCGTGAACTGCGGGAGCAGCAGGCGGGTCGTTGGGAAGCAGGGTCGCATAAAAGGGCTGCATCACCTTATCGGCAAAGCGATATGCCATATCCTCCAGATGATAGCCGGGATAGCGTTCTGCGTGAAGTGCATTTCCCTTTTTTACTACCTGAATGGTACGCAGATTGGCACTCTGTCCGGTCATAATTTCGGAAAGCTCCACTCCGCAGATGGATGCAATATTACAAATCAAACTAATAGGAATACCGCTCGCATTTTCTTCGTATGCCTGATAGACCTCCGGGGCAATACCGAGCTTTTCGGCAAACTCCTCCTGCGTATATCCGCAGACATCACGCAGCTCAATAATTCGTTGGGTAATCTCTCTGACGCTTTCGTTCATGACAGCAGCTCCTTTCACTAATCATTCTATTATACTAAAATTTTCTTTAGATTTCAATGTTTTTCTTGTTTTTTTTAAAATATTTTTGGCTTGCAAGATTTTGTTCTTCATATTATACTAGAGATAGCAAGGAAAGAAAGGAAATTTCTATGAAGATTCTGCATCATTCTCAAGATATCACTTATCGCAATCCACTGGGGGCGGTGCCTACAGGTTCATCGGTGACCATTGCCCTGACAGCCGAGTGTGAAGAGGATTGTTCGGTGCTGCTCTGCCTGTACCAAAACGGTGAGGAACGACGGATTCCGATGGAGATAGACAAAGCTTCCGGTAGGTATACTGTGACAGTTTCTGTGGGAGATACCGCTCGACTTTGTTGGTATCATTTTATTGTGACTGCCGGTAATCAGGTGTTTTATTACCATAACAACCCGCAGGGTCTTGGCGGCGAGGGGTGTATGGATATCCAACCGGGCGGAGGTAGTTACCAGATTACCGTTTATGATAAGGATTATCAAACACCAAGGTGGTTTCGGGAGACAATTATGTATCAGATTTTTCCGGATCGGTTTTGGGGAGAACATCCCGGGGGCGAAATTTTTAAAAAGCGTCCGGAATATGCCGTTCACTACGATTGGTATGAACCCCTGGCAGGACATCGCCATCCCTTTGAGGATGGGCCTGCTTGTGACGATTTTTACGGTGGCAACCTAAGGGGGATTCAGGCAAAATTACCCTATCTCAAATCCTTGGGGGTCGGAGTACTTTATCTCAATCCGATTTTTGATGCCTATTCCAATCATAAATACGATACAGCAGACTATAAAACCATTGATCCTATGTTTGGAACAGAGGAGGATTTTATCAGTCTTTGCAAGGCCGCAGAGGAGCAAGGGATTCGTATTATCCTAGACGGTGTGTTCAGTCATACCGGTGCAGACAGTATCTACTTTAATAAATACGGAAGCTACGGAGAACAGCAGGGGGCGTACCGGGATTGGGATTCCCCCTATCACAATTGGTATCAGTTTACTGATTTTCCCAACTATCAAAGCTGGTGGGGATGCAGCAATCTTCCCAATGTCAACGAGATGGAACCTTCCTATCTGGATTATATTCTGCTGGCTGAGGATGCTGTGATTAAAAAATGGCTGAAGCAGGGGGCTTTTGGTTGGCGGCTGGATGTGGCAGATGAACTGCCGGATGCCTTTATTAAGATTCTCAGGCAGGAGGTCAAAAAGACCAACCCCGATGCGGTCATTATCGGAGAGGTCTGGGAGGATGCCTCTAACAAAACTGCCTACGGGGTACAAAGAGAATATTTGCTTGGGCATGAGCTTGACAGCGTAATGAACTATCCCTTTAAGGATGCTGTGCTTGCGTATTTAATGCAACGGATGGATGCAAAGGAATTCAATCGTCGGGTGATGTCGCAGCTAGAAAATTATCCTAAAGCTACTGCGTATTCTTTGATGAATATTCTGGGGACCCATGACACTGCACGGGTTAAATCCCTGCTTGGCGGGATGAGCGAGGACTGCGGCACGCAAAAAATGTCTTCCGGGATAGAGGAATTGGCAACGGCGAGGCTGAAGCTGGGCGCCTTTTTACAGATGACCTTTTATGGGGTCCCTTGTATCTATTATGGCGATGAAGTTGGTATGGAGGGTGGGAAAGACCCGTACAATCGCGGAACCTATCCCTGGCGGCATGTGGATAGTGAGCTGAGGGAATGGTATACCATGCTGGGAAACCTCCGCAATACAACGAGATGTTTGAAAAGCGGCTATTTTACACCGGTTTATGCTGATGGTGATGTGTATATCTATGCCCGGCATTTTGTAAATGAAAAAAATCCCCTTGGAGAGGACGGGGACGGTACTTTTGCCCTTTGTGCGGTTAACCGTGCCTTTGAGGAAAGAACGGTAGAGGTGGACCTTAGCGGATTTGGAAAGATGGAGCTTTGGGATATATTTTGTGACGAGGTATTGCCGATAAGGGAAAGAATACCGATTTCGCTGCCGCCCTTATCTGCTAGGCTTTATGAGAGGAAACAAAAATGAAAAAAAGATTACTATGGATATTGATGGTTCTGGTTGCAGGCATTGTGGTGCACATGTCGCCCATGCGGCCCTTGCCTCCGGCGGAGGATAACACAGTACGAACGCACTTTATTGATGTAGGGCAGGGGGATTCTGAATTTATAGAACTACCCAATGGAAAAACCATTTTGATTGATGCCGGCGAACAGGAGTCTGGAGAAACGGTGGTCGGTTATATCCGGAGTCTTGGCCATCAGCAAATTGATGCTGTGATTGCCACGCACCCCCATTCTGACCATATTGGAGGATTGGCAGAGGTTCTGCAAGCCTTTGAGATTGGCAGTGTTTATATGCCTAAAAAAGAGCACACCTCCAAGGCGTTTGTGCGGTTGCTGGATACCATTGAAGAAAAAGAGATACCGTTATACACAGCCAGGCAAGGGGTTGTTATATTCGCCGAAGATGATATGAAGGCAGAGCTGTTAGCGCCGGTATCCAATGAGTATGAGGATTTGAATAACTATTCGGCAGTGCTTAAGATTAGCTATGGAAAGACCGGGCTTTTGTTTACAGGTGATGCAGAAAGAGAGGTCGAGGAGGAATTGCTGGGTGCAGATATCTCTGCCAGGGTTCTCAAGGTGGGACATCATGGCTCATCCACATCGTCAGGCTCGAGGTTTTTGAAAAAGGTGAACCCTGCCTATGCGGTGATATCCTGCGAAAAGGGGAATACATATGGGCATCCTCACAGAGAGACCTTAGAGGCACTTGCTAAGATGGGATGCAAAATCCTTAGAACCGATGAGGCGGGAACGATAGTTTTGGATGCAGATGCAAGCGGAAATGTTAGGGAGGTAACGCGATGATTTTGGATAGAATAGAGGGTGAAACTGCTATACTGGAGCTGGAAAGCGGTGCATGTATCAAGCTGCCTGTCTCTCTTTTGCCAAAGGATGCAAAGGAGGGAGATGTGCTGGTTTTGGCTGTGGATACCGATGCTGCACAACAGAGTAGGCAAACGGCTAAAAAAAGGATGAACCGTTTATTTTGCGACTAGGACATACACCAAAACCGCAATCGACCATATAGTATACCAAAGATGATAAAGGTGGTGGCGGTTATGTGGAGAAAACGCGGTTGCGGTTGCCGAAAAGGCTGCAAGCAAATAGGAAGCATATTGATAGCTCTCGGGCTTGGGATTTTCCTGGCACATATCATTCCCTATTATCTGCTCATCACCATGCTGGGCATAGCTTTGATTGCCCTTGGCATCTGGAATCTGATGGGTAGATAGAAAGGAGAATGGATATGCAAATTGTTGTTGTCAAGGCGCCAAAAATCCTGCG
>JAZOWR010000118.1:0-2121 GCA_045659345.1 Ructibacterium sp. | reverse complement strand
CACGGGCATCTCCACGCCGCTCTGCATCAGGTTCAGCTTACGCAGCATCTTGGGAGAAATACTATAGGGAGTATCGGCGGTATTAAGAACCAGCTCAATATTGGAGGTAATCTTGTCCACATCCATGGGGTTACCGTCCGCATCGGTGAAGCACAGAATAACCTTTCTGTAAATCATACCGGTGGGCAGCTTGATATAAGCGGAACCAGCGGTAAAAGTCTCATTGCGGCTGTCCTGCACTTTCAGAATAGACAGGTCGGGGAACCAGTCAGAACGGGCGGGAACACTAAAGGTAGTGGTCATAGCCTCGACGGTGAAGTTCTCATAGGCAGAACCGCCGATAACGGAGGGGTTGTCGATATCGCAACGGACATCAATAGAGGTTTCCTGGTTCTGAGCCAGCACCAGACCGGAAGTGTCACGGTAATTGAGGGTCAGGGGCATATCCAGCATAAACTCAACGGAACCGTCGGAACCGATATTACACAGGCGGGTATCAGTCTTGCCAGTATCGGCGGGAACCATCTCACCATGAGGATACAGGGTGTTAATCAAGGCAGCCTCATAACCGGAGCAGGTAATGGGCTGGAAACCGTTATTGAGGTCAATACTAATTCGGCGCAGAACCTTATAAGGGTCAAAGCCGTTCTCAAAGGTAGCGCCAGTAGCCTTATAACTCACCAGCAGTCTGACACCCTGCAAAATGCGGGCCTTGGGTACACGGAATTCGACGGTCTGAGCGCCGCCAGTAATATTCTGCTTGCCAATCATCTGGAAATGCTGGCGGGTAGAGGCAGCAAACAGGGCCGCTCTCTGCTGTGCAGTCAGCTTGTTTTCATTAGCCATTTTCTTTTATCCTCCTAATATATAATTACGCTTCAAACAGGGAAGCAACAAAAGCCTTGACAGCTTCCCGGCCACCCTCAGAATATGCCTTGCAAATGGCCTCATAGTGGGTGTGCTCGAAAGCCTCATACTCCTTGATTACCTCGGTTCTCTCGCCGCTGGTCATATTATGCCATTCAGCGCCAGAGGGAACACCGCAGTCAAGGAACCGAATAAACACATCACGGGCAACGCCTACATCTACATTCTCGTCAATGCTAATGGCCCAGATACGGTCAATATTCTTAATCAGAACATTCATTATGTTTTACCTCCTCACACATTGGCCGCCATGTCAGAAACGACGGGGATATTCACCTTGGCGGTAAACTTCTTAATGGCATAGATAAAGCACATAGTTACCAGAGTGGAAACCAGAGTAGAAACCCACCAGTTAATAGAGAAAACATTCATTTCCTTTTACTCTCCTTTTCATTTAATTATGCACCAGCCAGAACAACCTCGGTCAGACCGGTGACGGGGTACTTCGTTACAACGATTTTAGCGACAACGGAAAACACAATACATACCAGCCAAATAAGAAAAATATTCTTAAGGCCAACCCCTGCGAATTTATCCATAGTTTTACGCCCTCCTTTCCGCTAAATTTTCAAGCGCCATTGTCTTACGCTTTCGGGCGGGTCTCCCTCTCGGTAGTACCAGAAAGCATATTTCTGCGGCATATCACGAAACTTTTCGCACCCGGTAACATCGGCCATTTTCTTTCGGTCTTGGTCGTTGTTCATACCGAACACAAAAAAGTGTTGTGAATTAGCGATGGCAAAGGCGGGTATACCCATGGGCCGCTGTGTGCAAGCTGTCACACTTGCTCTACGGCTGCGCCCGGAAACATACAGAGCCTTTAGAAATTGCGGGAACCGCTGCGCCCCCTCCGTGAAAAGCATCATTTCATCAACCCATAAACGCATATCGCCCGTGGTATATACATATCGGCAGAGTTCATCATAGGTCTCCATGTTTTGCTCCTCAAACGGAGGAACATAGATTATCTTGTTGTATTCAGAACGGAATACGGCTTGCAGGGAGGTAACAACCTCAAAATCTTCATTCTCGGAAAGTCCCCGCCAGACTGGGTCTCCGTCCCTGCGCCGTGCAAAGGTATCGTCTTTAATATCAATTTTGATAATCGTCTCGGGTGCTCCTGCGGTGTATACATCGGTGAGGACGGATTTACCGGAACCAGTACCACCACAGATAAAGCAATGTTCACTTGAT
>JAZOWR010000117.1:0-7067 GCA_045659345.1 Ructibacterium sp. | reverse complement strand
CCTTTGCCTCATATTTCCGATAGGACTTGTACGGCTTCAAGTCCTCCTGATAGGGGCAAGTCTCAAAGGGGCATTCAATGGCAATATCAACGGTTGCAAGCTGCGTTTCCGCAGTCATAAATTTAGCGTGGTCACAGAGGTTGCAACCGCAGGCCGCCTTCATCTTAACAGAAATCGGTTTCATTGGCTTCTCTTGCCTCCAACATCTGTTGCACCTTGATTTCTCCACGGAATTTGTTCATAGATGCCCAACTGTACTCACGACCTGCCAACTCGGCAATCTCACCATTGGTCATACCTTGGATGTAGCACTTGTGGAGAACGTCATATTCCTTCGTGGGTAGCCGTTCGATCACGCAGAGGATATCTTTTCGGGTCTGGTCAAGTTGTGCAGTAACTCCGTCAATCTCTTTTTCGATATCAACGATCCTTGCCACGGCATCGGCCATCTTGTTTGGCTTGCCGGAACTCTGCACCCTCTCACCATCAGGGGAGGCGGTCACGCTCTGAGCAATGTCCTCCCATCGTTGCTTTTCAACAACCTTGTTGGCAAGCACTCTCTCAATTTTTCCATATTGCTTGAGAAAGGCCTTTGCTTTTTCGTTTGCCATAGGATCACTCCTTTTGTTGTTCATACTTGATTGTCACGCCATGTTCAATCAGGAATTCTGCAATAAAGAAGTCAGATTCAAGATTGGACTTGAATTGCCTTTTTTTCATTTTGTTCCGTGCCCCTCTGATAAGATAGGCTAACAACGCAGGATCAGCCTTTTCATCATTCATCCGCTTGCGTTCGTCCAACACTCCGCAGAGGTATGCCGGACTGTCCTCTACTTCGGTGTAATTCGGGCATCTGCTTGCAGATTCGTCCGATATGATTCGCCCATCAGTCCACATTCGGCAGGCAAATTCATGGATGCAATCAGAACAGGTCTTTGTTGGCTGTTTCTGTTTTTTACCCATACTCATTCTCCCTTCGGCGGTTCCGGCTGTGGCATCCAGTGGGTTACATCATGTAATGTTCCGCCCATATTGCAATACCATTTTCCACTATATTCACTGTACGAACCTACGACAACTCTACAGTCATGCTTTGCATTCGCAAAAGGCTCAGTATAGTTATAGGGGGCTTTGTCAGCGTGGCAAACCAACACTGTGCCATCTGCCTCGCTTGGCAACCTCTCCGTCACAGGAATCCACTGCTGACAATGTGTCAGCGGTTCGGTTGGTGACAAATTGTCAGCAACTGGGGCATCTGCTGTACCAACGTTGATGGTTACGCCGTTGGCAATCAGGTGGTCTACAATGAACTGCGCCCAGCAGTTAGCATAACAATGGTACGCACAGCCCTCGGCATCCTCGTCACAATCCCTGTTGTCACATAGATAATTCGCATTTTCTATCAACTCCACCAACTTTTCCCTAACATCCATTTCTTGAATTCCCCCTCCGATTCAGCAAATCATCAAGGATTTCTTCCTTCTTTTTGGAACACCATGCTGTCTCAGGAAATACGAAAAGTTTGTTGGAAATACATTCCTGAAAAAACTCGCACATGTCGCAAACTCCGGTAGCAGCGGCGGCTGCAACCGCTATTCCTTCCGCTTGCTTATCCATCGGATATAGACGGTCAAAAATCGCTATATTCATTCTCTCATTTTCCTTCCTTCGATTTCCTGTAGAACCATTTCCGCTTGCGCTTTCGCTATCGGTCTGTACCACATTGCTTGTAATAGTTCATCTGCGAGCCGTCTTTCTGCTTCCCGCTTGCTCATTTTCTTGGGCTTGGGAGGTAGTTTCCCTTCTTTGGCAAGCTGGCAGTTAGGATTGTGTTTGTGTTGTCCCATTCTCATTCCCTCCAATCAACCGAACAGCGTCCGATCATCGTCGGATCCATCGTCCTTCTTCTTGGTGCTCTCGCCCCCACCGGAGCTGATGCACCCGACGAAGAATCCGATCATCAGTAGAATCGCCACTAAACATCCCGCTGCAGCCATTCCACGCTCTCCGTCGGCGAGCATTGCAAGTAGTCCCTCAAGTCCCATTTGTTTCACCTCCATCCATACTTTCTCCCCAAGAGCAAAAATCATCAGGCAACATGGGAATAAGGTGTCCGTTCCTCATGCAATTCTCAAAAATGCCCTTTTCGGGGGCTTCGTAGTGCTTGCAGTCCTTACACCGAACCACAGCCACAAGATCAAGTTTCCGTTCCTTCGCCCCTTCCATTTCGGTCTTCTGGTTGAACTTGTGACACGGACTGCCTTCAAGGAATATAGCGTGTCCTAAATCGCCACACACATGACTGTCAGGGCACTTCTCGTGTGCCTCCTTGCTACACTTAAACCAGTTCATGTTCTGTCCTCCATCAATTCGGGATTGTCATGGATGTTTCCGATGACATCCATGTACTCAAACAGAGCGAAGTCAGTAAATCTACATTCTCTGAATTTGGCATCGTAAAATTTTTTCCACCTTAACATAAAACAAGCGAATTTATCCGAATAGAACACAACGCCTTTCACATTTGCGTCACTCAGAACATCCCCCTCAAAAATCTTCTTGCCGTTCTTGTCGGGAATGCCGGAAACAAGCTGACCAACGGTTTCGGGGACAACATCAAACCACAGAGACGATCCGAAAAAATTGAACGAAATAATGAAGTGACGATTATGCTTATGGCAGCAAACATAATACCCCTCTACCCATTCACCGTTGTCCTTCCGCTTACCACGGGATAGAATCTCACGCATCGTCATTCCCTCCGTCCATTATGGCTCCGCAGTTGGGGCAGTAGGTCGTTAGCGTATCTTCGTCACCGCTGTGCTCTTCTCGACATTCCGAGCATTCCCACAGATCCCAAACAGGGTGTCCATCTGCATAGCCATCATATTCAATCGGAATCCACTGACCTTGCTTCTGAGCATCACGGTATCCGTCCTTGTAGCCCTTCTCATACTGCCCACGGTCATATTGCAAGGCTTTCAAAAGCCCTTCACGGTCTACAACAATGCCCATTTCTTGTGTGACCTTCAATAATTCGCCCTCAATAAAGGACTCTGTCTTGCCCTGAATGAAGGTTGCTACTGGCTCATACATCGTAACCCCTCCTCTCTCCGTAGGAGCAGAAGTGGCTGGGCTTAACCATAAGGAAGCAATCGCCATTTTCTGTCAGTATTCCGCCACACTTATACATTCCGTTTTCATTGGGATATTGCGAGGCGTACAAACACTTTTCGCACCGGACCACAGGAACGGCATCCACGGTGGGGGCTTCCACAATTGCCTTCTCCACTTCTTCGCTGGAAATCATATCCCCATTGTGTGGGAGCATCATAATTTCCGTCCATAAGTCATGCGCATCAATCAGCCTCATTGGTTGCCCCTCCAATCAATTCGGGATTGTCACGAACATTGCCGATTACTTCGATCACATTGCAAATGTTCGGCTCACAGTTGAAGTTCCACAGGATTTCCCACAAAGAAATGAAATGGTCATTGAAACAGGCAGTGACCTGATTTGTCCCTGCATACTCTTTCATTTCTTCGTCAATATAATCCCAATCGAAAGAATCGTTGCCATTGATGGCAATGCCGAAACAGGCGTTTTCAAAAACAACAGTCCCGACATACTGAAGGAATCTGACAACATCGCCTTCATGAATCATTTGAAGGTTGGTGTCTTTTACACCTGTATGCATTGCACGGAATGAATGGTCACGCATTGCCTTTCCCTCCCTTCGCCAGTGCCCGAATTCCCAAGATCGCAAGGACTACCAGAAAGAGCACCGTTGCCCCGGTGTCACCGTGCTCGATCCAGAGGTATTTCAGCCCAGCCATAAGCTCAGCCATAATCAGCCCTCCTTCGTGGAGTTGGTGCCGGTGTAGTCCTCACCGAATACGGAATTGAAGCCAATTCCCATTTTCATGCACTCAACGGCTTCTGCTACCTTTTCCGCTTTTTCGTCTTCAGCCTTTGCGGTCAGCTTGTTATACTTCCAACCGATGCCATACACTGCCACCAGTCCGATAAGGATGCCGACCACGGCTGCGAAGAAGTCAACGATTGCGGTATAGCCGGATTCCTTGGGGATCTCGACAAAGAGCATGATTGCGGAAACCGCCCAAATGATGATGATTGCGGAAAGTGCTACGATGACCAGACCACTGGTCAGATTCTTGATATGCTTTTTCATAGTTTTTACTCCTTTTCTACATTGTCCCGATAAATAAGGATCTGGTTTATAATGTCACCGCATTTCTCAAGCGGTAGTTTCTCTTGCGATCTCTCGCAATGGTGAAGGCCTTGGATCTTTCGTAGATTCTGCCACCTACAGCCTCGTCAATGTCTATCAGCTCGTCCTCGGTCAACTCACTGGAAATAATGGTCAGCAGAGTGGGATTGTTGTACCGATAGTTCAGAATCTCAAAGGCGGCACTTACATCAGCCCCGGTGGGCTTAATAACCGCATTGTCAGACCCTTTCCCGGTCTTGAAGAGGTCATCTATGTACAGAACTTCGACCCTCTTAAATTCGTCAATCAGTTTGCTGTATTCCTCAGAATCGATCACAGCTCCCTTGATCCTTACGATATCGTCACGCCACAGCATATACCGCACTCTCTTCCCGGCAAGCAGTAGCTCCCGACATATCGCCGTGCAGAGGTGGGTCTTTCCTGCTCCGCTCTGGCCTCCCACGAAGAACCACCCTGTAGGATTTTGAGCGTATTCCATAGCGGCACTTTTTACAGCCTCCTGCCATTGTTCCGAAACAATGAACTTGTCGAAGGTGTAGTCCTTGATGATGTCCTTTAGCCCACTCCGCTTCATTCTCATGATAGAATTTCGGATCTCAACGCACTTGCAGTCACAGAAGACCTGACGGAAAGAACCGTCTGCAAGCTCCTCAAGTTTGATGACGTAGCCCTTATTCTTGCAGAGGTGGCAATGATAGCCGTCCACCTCATGTCGGTTCCCCTCAGTGGCATTCAGCCCGTCCACCTTGAATTGTTCATAATCCCGTGGGGTCATGGGATTAGATGTAGTTCCCGAACCGTTGAGCCGGGATAGAATTTCCTGTAGCCTGTCCATTTTTGGTCACGCTCCTCTTTTCGTTTAGATATCCCTCAAATTTAGTTCCGAACAAGGTTTCCGGTCTGAGGTATCTGCTCATTTTAGGATCACTCAGCCATTCTCTGCATTTGTGGTCAATGACTGTCTTGAAATCTTCAACAGTGAATCCTTCGTTGAGCCTTGCTCTAATCAGGCTTTGCGTTTTTTTGGAAGAAGACTTGAAGCCTGTCCCTGCGTTTTCATTCAGGAAACGGACAATATATCTATATATATCTTTATCTTCTCTATCTTCTTTTTCTTTATCTTCTTCTGTGTCGTGACAGCGTTGACTTGTCATTGACTTGTCATTGACATCATCTTTTTGCTGAAGAAGTTTCTGCTTTGCCCTTGATTTCTGCTTTGCAAGCCTGTTGTACTCTCTGATTTCTGAAAGTCTGTCGGTTGATTGCCACTTTTCCCACGCAGATAGACATAACACATCATCTACAATTTCGATCATTCCGAACTTTTGGAATGTTACTAAGCCAAGCCTAATTGTTTTTATATCCATATCAAATTCATCTGCAAGCATTTCGTCTGTGTATGGAATTTCAGGCGTGAAATATATCATCCCATGTTCATTTAATTCACCTGCGAGACACAGCAAGAATACCCACATCAATGCGATTGTGTCCCCGTTCGGCAGTTTGCGTATCTGCTTTAACTTTCTATTGCTCGGAAGACCAGTTGACAGCTTGATCCACTTCACATCAGACATCAGGATCAATCCTTTCTGTGTTTTCTTGCCTGTGCCACACTACGTCCACATGACCACAGACGGTACATTCCCGGATCTCTACGGTCACATTGGCGTAGATCTCTGTGGTCATGTACATACAGGGGTCAAGCTCATTCACCCCATCGGGCTTGATAATCACGCCGTCAGGGAGCTTGCATTTGCAACTACTCATTCAGATGCACCACCTTCCCGAAGTCCGCAAAGCAGAAGCCCTCACGGAGCTTTGTACCGTTGAGATCGTATTCCACAAGGAAATACTGTTTCCCCCGGTTCCTGTTAATGAAAATCACTTCACCGACAACATACCGATCCTCTTTCGGGGGATATTTGCTTTGCTTTTCATATGAACAGAAAGCCGGGATAAAACGCATTTTCTGTCCGATTTTAACCACTGCGTTTCAGCTCCTTTTTGATGTATTTTGCAATTCTGCTTCTGTTCTTCTTCCTGATGCGGGCAGTCTTGCCATGAAAGGCAAGATGAACAATCCGCTTGTCAGGATAAGACTTCAGAAATGCTTCCTGTAGTTTGCCGAATGTCTCTATCGCACCCTGAAGAACGGGGAGAATGGCATCTGCAACGGCTTGCAAAGTTGGTACAAGGACATCAATAATGCTTTGGTTAAACCGTGCAAAGGCATCACAAATCTGCCGGACTTGCTGTTCAGTTGTACCGTGTTCAGCAACTTCACCAGTAAATGGAACTCCGTCTGATCCGTATTTATTCATGGAATCCATCACACTTCACCCCTTGCAAACGCCCTGTATTCGGCCTCGTTTGCCGTCCTGAAGCCCTTTACGGGCTCAGAGGATGCAAGCACAGGGTAATGCTGTTGGAGCTTCTGACGGCTTCTCCTGACCGTCTCAAAGCATACAAACCCCATCTTGGAGCTGTTCTCAAGGAATTCGGGAACAGACAGCCCGTGAAGGTTGATTCCCTTTTGCTCTGCGATATGGGAAATGACCTTCAGATATAAACGGCTGTCACTGTTCCGTGATTGGGGATCGGTAATCAGGATGTATCTCACAAGCTCTGTTACCGTCTTGAAATTTAACATTCGGATTCACTTCCTTCTGTTTTTGATAGGCTAAGCCCTGCTTCATACTCTCTGTAGATGGTCATAAACGCATCCAGAGGCAGAGTAACAAGGATATCAGCATTATTTTTCTTATGGAAGACGGCGGGAAGGTTGCCCTTCCCATTTGCCGCCGCATCCCGTTT
>JAZOWR010000116.1:0-1938 GCA_045659345.1 Ructibacterium sp. | reverse complement strand
TTAGGAGGGCTGTCGTTTGAAACTTTATGACACATCAAAAATCAAAAACTTTTGTCTGTTAGGACATGGAAATGCCGGAAAGACATCTCTTGCAGAGGCTATGCTTTTCACCTCTGGTAATATTGACCGCTTGGGCAGAACAACTGAAGGCAACACCGTCATGGACTTTGACCCCGAGGAAATCAAGCGCAAGTTCTCGATTGGTACAGCCATTGCCGCCTGTGAATGGAATGGTGTAAAATTTAACATTCTTGATACCCCCGGCTACTTTGACTTTGTCGGCGAGGTGCAGGAAGCGGTTCGGGTTGCAGATGCAGCCATTATCGTTTTGAGCGGTAAATCCGGTTTGACGGTCGGCGCGGAAAAGGCATGGAATTATTGCGAAGAACGCGGAATCCCCCGTATCTTCTATATTAACAAAGTAGATGATGAACGGGTCAATTATCAAGCCGTGCTCCAGCAATTGAAGGATAAATACGGAAAGAAGGTTGCGCCCTTCCAGCTTCCGCTTCGCGAGGGCGAAAAAATTGTTGGATTTATCAATGTAGTCGAAAAAGAAGCAAGAAGGTTTGACGGCAACCGCACAATCACCGCTGAGATGCCCGCCGGCATGGATGAGGAACTGGCACCTCTGCGTGATATGATCAATGAGGCAGTTGCGGAAACCTCGGAAGAATTGATGGATAAATACTTTGCCGGTGAAGAATTTACACTCCCTGAAATGTACGAAGCATTGCGTCATGGTGTCTCAGAGGGCGACATCGTTCCCGTCCTTTGCGGAAGTGCGTATTACAAACTTGGAATTTCTTCACTGATGAATGCGATTCATGCTTATTTCCCGTCGCCTGACAGCAAAAACGACTTTGTGATAGGCACTAAGAAAGACGGCTCGCCTTCGCGCCTGAAGATTGATGTCAGCGATCCGTTATCTGCTTTGGTATTTAAAACCGTAGCTGACCCCTATGTGGGAAAACTTTCCTACTTTAAGGTTTACTCCGGCGTAATGACTCCGGATACTACCGTCTACAACATGAACAAAAACATCAATGAAAAAGTAGGTAAAATATATGTTGTACAGGGTAAAAAGCAGATTGAGGTTGAGCGTCTTAACGCCGGCGATATCGGTGCAGTTGCTAAACTGACAAAGACCAGCACAGGTGAAACCCTAAGCGGGCTGAATCATCCTCTGGAGCTTGACGGAATTGAATTTGCAAAACCCAACATGTCCCTTGCAATCGTCCCCAAAGCCAAAGGCGACGAAGAAAAGATTGCACAGGGTCTTACCAAATTGATGGAAGAAGATAAAACTTTTGTTCTGGAGAACAACAAGGAGACCCGCCAGCAGGTTTTAAAGGGTCTTGGCGACCAGCATATAGATGTAATTGTCAGCAAACTGAAAAATAAATTTGGTGTGGAAGTCTCCTTTGAAAAGCCAAGAGTTCCCTATCGCGAGGCTATTCGCAAAAAGGTTAAGGTTGAGGGCAAGCACAAAAAACAATCCGGCGGTCACGGTCAGTACGGGCATGTATGGATTGAGTTTGAACCCACCGACAGCGAGGGTCTGGTATTTGAAGAAAAGGTATTCGGAGGAAGCGTACCCAAGGGCTATTTCCCTGCAGTAGAAAAGGGTCTGCAAGAGTCCATGCAACACGGAATTCTTGCCGGATATCCTATGGTTGGATTAAAGGCAACCCTGGTGGACGGTTCTTATCACGATGTAGACTCTTCTGAAATGGCATTTAAGATTGCAGCAAACCTTGCATACAAAGCAGGTATGGAGCAGGCATCACCTGTTCTTCTTGAGCCAATCGGTCATCTTAATGTTTACGTTCCTGACAGTTATACAGGTGATATAATTGGGGATATCAATAAACGTAGAGGTCAGATGCTTGGAATGTCCCCATCAGACGACGGAATGACTCTTATCGAAGGTGAAGT
>JAZOWR010000115.1:0-4772 GCA_045659345.1 Ructibacterium sp. | reverse complement strand
CCCTTTCCTTCTCTCATATGGTTCACCTCCGTATAAGGATATTATAACCATATTCTTCCAGTTTTTATGTCGAAACTAGTATTGTTTCAAAATTTTTCCAGCACAAAACATATTCCTTGCAGAAAGACATATCCTCCCAGCAAAAACAGAGTAATCATTCCTGTCGCCCACAGAGCAGGTGCAATTCTTGCAGAAAATTTTTTGTCTTCTCGGACATGGCCTTCTTTGCGGCTAAGATCATTTTGTGTTTTTTCGACTGTTTTTCGGTAGGCATTAATGATCTCTTGTGCCTCAGTTACAATATGGTAGCTTTGCGGTTCAGGGTTTCCGCCGTTTCGGAGAATCAGAATTGCTTTTTCAATGCTTTCTGAATCAATATCATTAATAATAACGACTTTTTTGGGCTTTTTTTCTTTCATTTTTGCCGCTCCTTTTTTCCTTTGCTGTGCTTAGTATTGGCAGGATTTGGATACGATATACAAGGGACCTAAATCTTTTATACTTTTTTTAAAAAAAGACTTGCTTTTTTTTAAAAACATGGTATAATAATCTAGTGGATTTTCGCACACCTTGGAGAGGTGGTCGAGATGGTTTAAGGCGCAGCATTGGAAATGCTGTGTACGTTTATAGCGTACCGTGGGTTCGAATCCCATCCTCTCCTCCAGAAAAATACACACTCGTTTGAGTGTGTATTTTTTTCATTAAAAACCCCCTATGCATTTTTTGCATCATAGGGGGTTTTTATCATTCTTTTCATTCTCTTTGTTTGGTTCTCCGCTTTTTATTGCTGCCGACGATAAACATCTACAACAGTCGCTTCACATTCTGCCCACTTGGCATTGAGTAACAAGGTGCCTCCCACACTGAGCTGCTGATTGGAGGATGTATAATAGCCGTCCGCGCTTTCCTTACCGGAAAACTCTATCGTCACATATGCGTGATATCGATTCTCCATCGGTGCCATGGTGTGGCTTCCGTCTGCCATCAAAAGGGGTTCTGCTGCGGGCTCTGTGGTTACCGCTATGATGGTGCCGATATATTCCTTGGTGGTCTTGTCATAGACCTCACCGCCTTTTTCCAGTGCCTTAACGGTAAAATCACGAACATTTTTCACCTTAACTACACACTCATAGGTTTCTCCGGTAACAAAACTGCCCACACTGCCGCTCAGGCGCAGATAGACGCCGCACACCAGAGTTATGACAAGCAGAACCACTGCAATGTCAACAATGCTGATTTTTCCAAATATTTTTCCGTTTTTTCGAAACATATGCCTACCTCCTACCAAGTATCCACAGAGAGGATAAATCCAAACCCTGCCCAGTCCTTACTTTTGATGGCAGTTTCTTGCCCTACCCGAAAAGCGTTTTCCTTCATTTCCACCGCAGAAGGTGTTTCGATTCCCTTCCCCTCGGCTGTGACCCTGACCGTATAGACACCGGGAATCGCTTCTTCGGTATATCTGCCGTTCAGGATATCCTTGCCCTGGGTTTTTGCAGGCAGAATCTCCACCTTACTCACCGTTGCCGGCACCTTCTCTTTAACGCCAAGTGTTACACTGTCTCCTGCCTTAGGAAGCTCAATAAATGCCTCGCTTTGTTTGGTCAGTTCAATCATGACCGACACCGTTTTATCCTCTGTCGTGTTTTGACTGCCGCCTCTATCGCCCAGCACCCAGATACCTACCAAGAGGATTGCTGCAACCATAACCACCAGAACGGTGTCCATGCTGTTCCATTTTGCTTTCATCGATGATCCCGCCTTTCTTATTTCCGCACAACCTGCCGGTAAATCTCCTCAATGGCAGAAGTATTTACCTGTGCGGTAAACTTTGTTTCATAGACCTTTTTACAATTCTCACTCATAGTCGCATACAAATCCTGGTCACTAAACAGCTTTTTTATCGCCTCCGCCGTTGCCTGCGGACTATGCGTGGGGGTTAAAAAACCGTTTACGCCGTCGAAAATGACGCCTGGGTTTCCGCCAAAATCAGTAACCACCGCAGGTTTTCCAAGACTCATACCCTCCAGCAACGAAAGACTGGTTGCCTCGGTGCCAAACGAGCAGTTAACCTGCACATCCATCAAATTCATTAACGGGGCTACATTCTCTACAAAACCCATTAAAATCACGGTGTCCTCCAGCCCAAGCTGTTGGATGCGTAAATTGAGCGCTGCCGTTTCTTCTCCGGTTCCTGCAATTAAAAATTTAGCCTTGATTCCCTGGTCCTTTAAAATCTTCGCCGCCTCAACAAAATACTTGTGTCCTTTAACCGGATTAAGTCGTGCAACTATCGCCGCCACCTTTTCGTCCGGACGGACATGATATTGCATACGAAGTTTTCCGACCTCTTCTTCCGGGCACGGCTTGAGAGGCTCTACTCCGTTTAAAATTACTTGGATTTTCTTTTCGCTGACTCCGGTTTCGGTAAGATTATCTTTAGCAGCCTCTGCTACTGCAATGATTTGGTTTGCCGTTATATTATTGACAAAGCCATTGATCTGCTTTCCGGGAAAGGTTGTCAGTTTTTTGGGTTGCTCAAACACGCTATGGCGTGTATATACCACAGGAATCCCAAGACTTCGTGCGGCTATTCTTGCCGACATACTGGCATGGGTATGCACCAAATCCGGCTTTAAATGCTGAAACAACTTTCGTAGCCGAAAAATTGCCTTAATATCCAGAGATTTTTCAGCCAAATGGTCTACCTCAAAGACCTTGCACCGCAGATTTTCAATCTCGGGTTTTAGCAGACTTCCCTTAGGCACTACCGCCGCTACATCAAAATGCTGTCGGTCAAAGGTTTTTAAAAATGTCAATATGCATTTGCCTGCTCCGCCGATATTGGAATCAGAAGAAACCTCTAATACTTTTATCATTTCCCTACCTCCTTGCTCCTTGTTTTTGCCACATTGGTACAGGCAACTGCCATGCCGATTACATACCAGAAGACCAAAAGTACCCGGTAATTATAAAAGCAATTATCAAACAAACCCTGTACCAAGAAACCGCAAACACCGGCAGAGATTGCAACAATCATTGTAGAAACAGGATCTCCTTTGCCTCTCAACTGATGTCCTGTCGCCATTTTCTTAATAAAGAATAGGAGAATCAGCGCAAAAACCACAATACCACAGATTCCGGATTCCACTAAAATTTGTAGGAACAAATTATGCGAATGGGGCGCAACAATTCCATTATATGAATAAAACGGATACACCGCCTTAAATGCCTCTGCACCCATTCCGATGCCGGAAAGCCAGAAATCCCGCATCATTGCAAGGGTTCCCATCCAGATATAAACTCGATAGGAGGTAGAGGAATCCTTCATATCTCCAATACTTGTAAATCGGTTGAGAATACTTTCGGGCAAGACTGCCGGCAAGGCTGGAATCGCAATCAAACCAAGTCCCCAGAGCTTGCCTGCAACAAAGGTAATAAAAACTGCTGCCGCAACCAGAAGACCTATCCAGCACCCGCGGGAGAATGTGAGAATCAAAGCAACCAACATCATTGCGGCAATGCCGGCATAGAGAAGTTTGGCAAGCCATCCTTTTCTTGTCCACATCAGTCCCACAGTCACCGGCAACACCAACAGAATATACTCACCCAACACATTGGGGTTTTCCAGCGTGGAATAAATCCGCATCTTGATATCGCTAAACATTTCCTCGTCCATCCACGCCTGGTTGATATCCCATCCAAATACATATTGGGCTATACCATAAAGACAAACCGCTGTCCCTGACAGCACAAAAACTGTCAACAGGTTTTGAAGTTGCTTTTCCGTCTTAATTAGATGAATTACCAAAAAATACGCACCAATGAATACCAGATATATCCCAAAAATGCTCATACTCTTAACGGGAGCGAAGGAGGTAAATCCCGCCACTAAATAAATGCCCAAAAAGGCAAAAATCAAAAATCCAAGTCCGTCAAACTGCCAGGTAAAATCGGGATCAGTCAAACTCTTGACCAGCATTGCAAACAGGCACAACAAAGAAAGGCCTGCCATTGCCATGGTAGGCATCAAAGGTGCCAAAAAAACCAAAAAATACAGCCCTGCGATAGGCTTGGCAATAATCAGAAACAGAACCGCCAGCCCCAACATTGCCAAAATGCCAAGGAAAGGCTGAGAAACTCCACCCAACAATCCGCAAGCCAAACCCACTCCCCCTGCGAGAAGAAGCCTGCCTTTGCATTGGGTCATCTCAGCACGATACCAAGCAAAATTCGCCTTGATATCCAGACAGGAGATTATAAACTTTACCAGAGAAGAATGTTTGAGCCAATCGGTCGCGTTGATATCTAAGATGCTTAAAAAAGCACCTGCCACGAAAAGGGTCAAGGGTAGTACGCCAAGCACCCCAGCAAAGACCATCCCTGCTCCGCATGCCAAAAACAAGATTCCCAAAAAGCGCAGATTCAACGCCAAGATATTATGAAAATACCAACGGCATGCCAAAAGAATCGGGCTTTGTTCTATCGACTTTTGAAGCACAGTGCCAAATCGAGTCCGCAAGAATTCTGCTAGGGTCATGGGAAACCGCAACATTCTGCCCGACAGCGACTGACTCAAAAACGCATGTCTTTGATGGTCACAACGCCACCATGTCAAAATACGGCTTCCCTTCCACGCGCCTCTAATGCCATCATAGATGCCGCAAAGAATTTTATAGGTTCTGCTCTGGCAAATCCAATTCCAAAAGAACATCCAAAGCGTTTCCAGATATCCGCGGGTCTTATTCATAGGCTTATCCTCTCTTTCTTAC
>JAZOWR010000114.1:0-5421 GCA_045659345.1 Ructibacterium sp. | reverse complement strand
GCAGCCTTGGAATTTCTTCCTCTAAAATGGAAATAAATTCTTCTATCTCACGAATTCTTGCTTTGCGTTGTGCCTCCAAACGGCGTTGCTCTTTTGTCTTAAAACTACTCGATTGGCTTTTTGGCTTTTCGTTTGCCGTTTGAGGTTTCTCTGTCTGTGTAACTATCTTTTGCTTTTCCAGGTAATAATCATAATTTCCATCGTAAACTACAATGCCATCGGATGTCATTTCAATAATTTTATCAGGAATTTTATTCAGCAAATATCGGTCGTGGGATACAAACAACAAGGTTCCCTCATACTCTGTCAATGCTTGCTCCAAAACCTCTTTTGAGGGCAAGTCAAGGTGGTTGGTCGGCTCGTCCAGTAACATGACATTGGATTTTTCAAGCATCAAAATAGACAATGCTAATCTTGCACGCTCGCCGCCGCTGATAACCTTAACTTTTTTAAATACATCTTCCTTTGAAAGTAATACATTGCCTAAGACTTTTCGAATCTGCGCCTCCGGTATATGCGGAAATCTATCCCACAATTCATCAATCGCCATTCTTTCAGGATTTAAATTAAGATTTTCCTGCTCATAATAACTAATACTTGTGTTTTTTCCCCATGAATATGTTCCTGCATAGGCAGAGCGTTGATCTAAAATGGTTTTTAGTAAGGTGGATTTTCCAATCCCGTTTTTACCGATAATCGCGATTTTCTCTTTGCGTTTAACTGAAAAATTAATATTTTCACATAAAATCTTGTCTTCTTCACCAACTGCAAGTGAGAGATTTTCCAATGTTAAAACATCTTTATATGATTCTTTTGTGGTTTCAAAGCGAAGTTTAATCTGCTTTAAATCGCCATCCGGTTTTTCAATCATATCCATATTTTCCAGTGTCTTTACTCTGGATTTAGCACTATTGGAGGTAGAAGCTCTTGCAAGATTTTTATCAACATATTCCTGTAGCTTAGCAATTTCCTCCTGCTGTGCCTCATATTCCTTTTGAAGGCGTATCTGGCGTTCTTCTTTTTGTCTGAGATAGGAGGTATAGTTTCCCTTATAGCAAACAAGCCTACCCCGTTCCAGATCAAAAACCTGATCTATAACTTTATCAAGGAAATATCTATCATGCGAAACAATCAAAATTGCTCCCCGATAAGAAAGCAAATATTCTTCCAGCCAGGTGAGCGTTTTAAAATCAAGATGATTGGTCGGTTCATCAAGAATCAAGAGATTGGGCTCTTCTAATAAAAGCCTTGCAATTGCCAAACGCGTCTTTTCTCCACCGCTTAGTGTGTGAATAGGTGTATCCAGATCTCTATCCTGAAATCCCATACCATTTAGCACAGTTTTGATTTTAACATCTATGTTGTATCCATCTTTGCTCTCTATATATGCCTGTTTTTTTGCATATTCCTGAGTAATGTGTCGATATTCTGGCGAATCATGGTCAGAGACTTTCTCCATCAAGTTTTCTAACTTTCGCATATCAGCTTCAGCCTTACGCACATCATCAAATACCTTGCGCATCTCTTCCAAAATACTGCTGTTGCGTTCCAGACCGGTATTTTGTTTTAAATAGCCAAGTTGTAGACTGTTACTACGATATACCTCGCCATCATCATGACTTAATTCGCCCGTTATAATATTTAACAGTGTCGACTTTCCCGCCCCATTAACGCCAATAAGACCATAGCGGACATGGTCCTCTATGGTCATTGTGATATCACGCAATATTGGCGTTGCGCCAAAGCTTTTGTTCATTTGGCTAATGGAAAGTAACATAACTTAATACTCATACCCCAGTTGAATCATTTTCTTGTTCACTTCAGCCAGTGCTGCACGAGCTTTAGGGGTATGTTCCTCTATACTTTTATATACAGCCTCCGGAGAAATCATATCTTTATAGCGAAGGGCAGCACCCAGCATTATCATGTTACCCAGATTTGCGTTGCCGCTTTCTTCTGCTAACTGTTTTGCCGGAATATAAATTACATCGACATCATCGCGTTCAACCTTTTTATCAATTAAAAAACTGTCGAGAACAATCAACCCTCCGGGAACAACAGAGTTCTCAAATTTTTCAAGAGAAGGTTTATTCATTGCAATCAAAACATCAGGTGCAGTTATAACCGGAGAACCAATAGGCTCATCAGAGAGAATTACCGAGCAGTTTGCGGTGCCTCCCCGCATTTCCGGACCGTAAGAGGGAAGCCACGAAATCTGCATATCATTGTCCATTCCTGCATAAGCAAGGGTTTTGCCTGCAAACAAAACACCCTGACCGCCAAAACCAGCCAAAATGATTTTTGTTATCATTTCTCTTCCTCCTTTGTTTTATCGCAATATACACCCAAAGGATATTGGGGCATCATATTCTCTCTTAACCATTCCAGTGCTTCTTCTGGACTTTTACCCCAGTTGGTAGGACAGGTAGAGAGAACCTCGACTAATGAAAATCCTTTTTTATCAAGCTGGCATTGAAATGCCTTTTTAATTGCAGCTTTGGTCTTTTTGATGTTGGGTACAGAATCTACTGCAACACGCTCAATATAAGCTGCACCTTGTAAAGTAGAAAGCATTTCTGACATACGGATAGGATAACCCTGGTCTTCAATCTTTCTACCATAAGGTGTAGTTTGAGTGACCTGCCCAACTAAGGATGTTGGTGCCATCTGTCCGCCTGTCATACCATAAATCGCATTATTTACAAAGATAATGGTGATATTCTCGCTTCTTGCAGCTGCATGCACGGTTTCTGCGGTACCGATTGCAGCAAGATCGCCATCTCCCTGATAAGTAAATACCAAATGTTCAGGATGTACACGCTTAATACCGGTAGCTACAGCCGGAGCACGGCCATGTGCAGCCTCCTGCATATCGCATTCATAAAAATTATATGCCATAACGCTGCAGCCAACCGGAGCAACGCCTACTGCTTTTCCTTCCATGCCAAGCTCGTCAATTACTTCTGCAACTAGGCGGGTAATGATACCGTGGGTACAACCAGGGCAAAAGTTAGTAACTACATCACTTAACGCATGAGGTCTATCAAATACTGTTTCCATTCTTCTTATCTCCTTTCCCTATTTCTGTAAATACGCTTTTGCCTGTTCGACAATAACATCTTGTTCAGGAATCATTCCGCCGTTACGGCCGTAGAAGTATACAGGTTTCTTTCCGTCTACTGCAAGCCGAACATCTTCTACCATCTGTCCCTGGCTCATTTCTACTGTTAGGAACATTTTTGCAGAATCTGCATACTTACGAATCACTTCAGATGGGAACGGCCAAAGTGTAATGGGGCGAATTAAACCTGCTTTAACTCCTTGTTCGCGCAAAGTATTAACAGCCGACATAACAATTCTGGCAATTGTACCATAGGCAACAAAAATCAGTTCTGCATCTTCTGTTTGATATTCTTCGACCATAACTTCATCTTTTTGGATGGTTTCATATCTCTTTTGACGCAGATTATTTAAGTCCTCCAGCTCATCCGGAGTTAAATATAAAGAGTTAATGATATTCTTTTTTCTCTTCATATTTGTACCAGTAGTTGCCCAATCCTTTTGTGGCAAGCTTGCCGGGTCAACCGGTTCTTTAAAGGAAACAGGCTCCATCATCTGACCTAGCATACCATCCCCAAGTATCATTGCCGGCATCCGATATTGGTCAGCCTTATCAAATGCGGTACTTACCAAATCAGCCATTTCTTGAACCGAAGAGGGTGCATATACCAACAGACGATAGTCACCATGTCCGCCACCCTTGGTTGCCTGAAAATAGTCGGACTGTGCCGGCTGAATACCACCAAGACCAGGACCACCACGAACAATATTAATAATTACGCAGGGAAGGTCTGCGCCTGCTATGTAAGAAATACCTTCTTGTTTCAAACTGATACCGGGACTTGACGAGCTGGTCATAACTCTTGCGCCAGCGCCTGCTGCACCATAAACCATGTTGATTGCAGCAATTTCACTTTCGGCCTGCAAAAATGTTCCGCCGCATTTTGGCATCTGTTTTGCCATATAGGCAGCAAGTTCGGTTTGGGGTGTAATGGGGTAACCAAAGAAGTGACGGCAACCGCTGCGCATTGCAGCTTCGGCAAGCGCTTCATTACCTTTCATTAATACTTTCTTTTCCATATATTTCTCTCCTCTTTTCTATCTTTCGACTTTAATAACACAATCAGGACACATGGTTGCACACATCGCACATCCAATACATTTTTCCTGTTCCGTTACGGTTGCAGGATGGAATCCTTTTTCATTAATGGTTTCTGCATCCATGATCACTATTTTTTTGGGACAAACAATAGTGCAAAGTCCACATCCCTTACAACGGTCGGTACGAAAAGTTACTTTTGCCATAATCTATCTCCTCCTTATTTAAAATATCAAATTAATATATGTGTGAATCGGAAACGCTAAAGGCTGATATTGCTCCGGAAGCATTGCAAGCATAGGTTCTGTTCCGGTAATTGCAACAATGGGAAGCTTGGTTTTTTCTGCAAGTTGTTCCGTTAGTTGTTGACCAATCAAAAGCATTTCCGGCTTAGTTTCTTCTTTTAGGTGTGTGTTATTAATCAATCCGGTAATCGGTACGCGAGTAACTGCGGCAATATCTGAAAAGGCATCAAGCGCACCGTCAATATCTTTAGTAATCATTCGGCGCTCGTTGAGAACAAAGAAGAGATTATATTCTTCGTTCTTTAAATAAGGGTAATATCGTCCCAATGGAATGGCACCATCTTCTCCGCCACCTACATCAAAAACAGCGTATGTATCTTTATCTGTAAAAATGCTGTAAATTTCGGGTGGGATTCCGGGGTTTTCAAGGTTGGTGTTTGCAAATGCCGGCGCAATGACCCGAATGCCATGCTTTGTAAGGACTTCCTCAGCATCCTTAGTTCTAAAATAGGGATTTACAATATCAAAATCCACTATCACAACTTTTTTTCCGGATTCTTTTAGCTTCAACGCATAATTGATAGCTATCTCAGTTTTGCCGCTGCCATAATAACCAACAAACATCGTTATTCTCTTCGATGTATCAAATATTTTCATTGTTCTTTCCCTCATTTTGTCTTTTTACATAAAATGTACCGGTTTTTTTAGCTGTTACATATCGCATCAATAAAACACCGATCATCAGCCCGCCAAAAGCCCCAAGCACAGAAATAATCTCCATATGTGTCATGCAATATCCAAGAATTGCTCCAAGAATCATAGTTAAGGTCAATAGCCCATAACTATAAAGAGTACCTTCTATAAATTGACTGCTAGCCATTGTAATGACTACGGTTTCTCCAACAACAAACGGATTTATCGGGTCATTAGGATAGGAAATCAAAACAGCGCCAGTTGGGCAGCCGTGACATGCACCGCAATTTCCCCCACATGCTGATTCACGCATAACGCGAATTT
>JAZOWR010000113.1:0-4339 GCA_045659345.1 Ructibacterium sp. | reverse complement strand
TGAATTTCAATTTGTGTATTGATGACAATAGAGAGCACAAAGGTTCCAACTTGTACCACGGCAGCAGCTGTTTCATCACAAGAACTTTCGATGGCTAAAATTTTCATCTGACTATTCCCTCCTCAGTTCCTTTGTCATAATCAGGGCATCTTCTTTCCCTTGATAATACCTTTTTCTTATTCCGCATACAGAAAACCCTTTGCTTTCGTAAAGAGCCTTTGCGGGCAAATTACTTTCTCTTACCTCTAATGTAATCGTATCCATGTTATTTTCAATGCAGATATCCGTCAATAATGCAAGAATATTGCTGCCTATTCCCTCTCTTCGATATTGCGGATGCACAGCAATATTGGTAATATTTCCGGCGTCATACATAAACCATACGCCGCCGTAACCAATAACAGTATTGGTTTCATCGTCCTTTGCAACCAGAAACACAGATAGGGGATTGGTCAATTCGTTTTCAAAGGATAACCGTCCCCATGGGTCATCGGGAAAGCATATCTGTTCCAGTTTTAAGACCTCATCTAACATATCACTTGTTAAGATACTAATTTGAATCATAATGAATTTCTCCAACCTTTTTCAATGAGGTGCATCAGTTCATCCCGACAATGCCTATAAACCTCTAAATCCCCCCCGTATGGGTCAGAGATATCCGTATCTTCTTCCGCCCACTCTGCAAGGGTCATTGTTTTATCTTTGAATTGCGGAAACATAGAGATAAGCAGTTGCTTGTGGGAGGATGTCATCGTGAGAATGATTGATGCATCCGCTGCTGCTTCTTGAGTAATGCATGCAGAAATATGATCACTAATATCAATACCAAGTTCTTTCATTACAACAACAGCATTATCAGATACCGAAGAACCGTCTGCAAAAATGCCTGCAGAAAAAACCGATACCGCATCCTTGGCAATGGAAGATAGGATTCCCGCAGCCATGGGGCTTCTGCAGGTATTACCGGTACAGACAAAAAGAATCTGTTTTGTTAAATTGATCACTGTTTCCCCTGCAGCACGGTAAAGACGGTTTTTAACCGCTCTCCAAATACCGGTTTCCGGTATCTCCGGAGCCAGAATATAGGAAACATTATGGGAATCAAGCTCGCGCAGGGCAGTAAACAAACGATTTGCCGCCTCCTCTGGTCTTTGTAAGCTTCCCAAGGAATATGTAATACAATCATCAGAAAGAGCGGGAAACTCATCAAAGGTTAATACACCGACTTTTTTAGTTGATGCTATAGTCCGGATATAATCTTTAACCTGTTCCAATGAGCCGTGGAGAATTTGAACCTCTGCCTCAGGGGCATAATGCTTATATTTTAGCCCCGGAGATTTTGGTGTTTCTCCTTCCTTGGTCTTTGTTACTACCTGAACTTCTCCTATTAATGATTCCAGTTGTTCCAGCGTGACTTCGCCGGGACGGTATAATACAGGAATTTCACCACTAATGTCCAGCACGGTAGATTCAACACCAACTTGACAACTTCCTCCATCAATAATAGCATTAACCCGACCATCCATGTCGTTTTTTACATGACGGAAGGTGGTTGGACTTGGCTTTCCGGAAAGATTAGCACTTGGCGCTGCTATAGGAATATCTGCAAGAGTAAGCAATTGATTTGCCACAGGTTGATTGGGCATACGAATGGCAACGGTATCTAAACCGCCGGTCACTGTTTTGGGGATCTTATCTGATTTTTTAAAAATTAAGGTTAAAGGACCCGGCCAAAACCTATCCATCAATATTTGGGCAATCTCCGGAATCTCTGAAACCAATGACGGAAGTTTAGAAGAATCAGCAATATGTATGATTAATGGATTGTCAGAGGGACGCCCTTTTGCAGCAAAAATCTTTTCGCTTGCATCAGGATCAAGCGCATCTGCACCCAAACCATATACGGTTTCGGTCGGGAAAATGACAGTGCCGCCATTGCGTAAAATATCTGCGGCAATTTTTAAATCATTTTCAGATGTTGACAGATACTTTGTTTGTATTTGCATCAAGAGTCCTCCTTTCCTCCATTGTATGAAAATCCACAGATAGGCGAAAACACTTATCTGTGGATTTTGCTTTAACCCTCAGCCTGCGCCTTCAGTTTTTCGCTCTGGTCAGTGGTTATCAAAGCGTCAATGGTTTCGTCTAAGTCACCGTTTAGAATTTGCTCTAACTTATATAAGGTTAAACCAATTCTGTGATCTGTCATACGACCCTGCGGGAAGTTATAAGTACGAATCCGTTCGCTTCTATCGCCGGTACCTACTTGACTTTTTCTGTCTGCTGCAATCGAAGCATTACGCTCCTGTTCCATCATGTCATAAAGTCTGGAACGAAGCATCTTCATTGCGGCTTCTCTGTTCTTGTGTTGAGAACGCTCATCCTGACACGCAACGACAATACCGGTAGGTAGATGGGTGATACGAATAGCAGATTCTGTTTTATTTACATGCTGTCCGCCTGCACCGCTGGAACGATATGTGTCAATCTGCAAATCTTCAGGATTAATTTCTACTTCCACATCGTCAACTTCCGGTAATACAGCGACAGTTACCGTGGAAGTATGAATACGACCGCTGGATTCAGTTTCCGGAACCCGCTGTACACGATGTACACCGCTTTCAAACTTGAGTCGACTGTATGCGCCGTCACCTTCTATCATAAAGGTAACTTCTTTGATGCCGCCAATACCAATTTCGCTTAGATTAAGAACTTCTGTCTTCCATTTTTTTGAATCTGCATACATTGAGTACATTCTAAACAAGTCACCGGCAAACAAAGCCGCTTCATCACCGCCTGCACCACCACGGATTTCGACAATAACATTCTTGTCATCGTTGGGGTCTTTGGGAAGAAGCAAAATCTTTAGCTCTTCTTCTATTCGGGCAATATTTTCTTTGGCTTGCTTTGTTTCTTCAATCAGCATTTCCTTAAATTCTTTATCTGTTTCTGGGTCTTCCATTAACATATTAGCATCGTCGATGGTTTCTTTATTAGTCTTGTATTCTCTGTATTTATCAACAATCGGAGTAATGTCTGAATGTTCTTTGCAGAGTTTTCTCCATGTTTCCTGGTCTGCAATTACCGCGGGGTCACTGATTTTTTGTGCTAATTCTTCAAATTGGTTTTCTATAAACGATAGTTTTTCAAACATAGTTTTCTCCTTTACTATAACTCGCCCTTGGATTTTGCAATTAAATAGGCATTGATAAATCCGTCCAGATCACCATCCATCACCGCTCCGGTGTTTCCTACTTCAAAGTTGGTACGATGATCCTTTACCATGCTGTAGGGATGGAATACATAAGATCGAATCTGGCTACCCCAGCCAATTTCCATTTGAACGCCTTTTAAATCTTCAATCTTTTCTTTCTGCTCACGCTCTGCAATCTCAATCAGTTTGGATTTAAGCATCTTCATTGCAGTCTCACGGTTTTTGTGCTGTGAGCGTTCGTTCTGACAGGTGACTACCACTCCGGTGGGTAGATGGGTAATACGGATGGCAGATTCTGTTTTGTTGATGTGCTGACCGCCTGCACCGCTTGAGCGATAGGTGTCTACTCGAAGGTCTTCCGCATTAATTTGAACATCCAAATCATCATTGATTTCCGGCATAACTTCAACAGATGCAAACGAGGTATGGCGTCTTGCTGCTGAATCAAACGGCGATATGCGCACAAGACGATGTACACCTTTTTCGGATTTTAAATAGCCGTATGCATTTAAGCCTTCAATTAAGATGGTAACACTTTTAATGCCCGCCTCTTCTCCGTCCAAATAATCCAGTGTTTCTGTTTTGTAACCGCGACGCTCTGCCCAACGGGTAAACATGCGATAAAGCATTTCACACCAATCCTGTGCCTCAGTTCCACCAGCTCCGGCGTGTAAAGTGACAATGGCGTTATTTTTATCATATTTACCGGAAAGCAGAGTTTCCAGTTTCATAGTTTCCAAATCGGTTGTCAGTTGTTTATATCCGCTTTTAACTTCATCTAAAACACTTTCGTCAGCTTCTTCTATTGCGAGCGAAACCAGCGTGACTAAATCTTCCCAAGAGGACTTTAGCGCTTCATAACGAGAGACCTTTTCTCTTAATCCCTTAAGTTGCTGTAGCATCTTTCCTGCAGCATCCATATCGTTATAAAAATCTGCAGCCATAGTTTTTTGCTCTAATGCATCTGCCTCTAATAAAGTTTTATCAATGTTAAAGTGAATCCCTCAAATCGGTTATATCTTTTTCCATGCCGTCAAGGCCGAGCTTATACTCGTCAAAAATAATCACACCATCACATCCTTTTATAAAGTAAAATCTATTATTCTGTCTGCTCTTTTTCTAAAC
>JAZOWR010000112.1:0-5191 GCA_045659345.1 Ructibacterium sp. | reverse complement strand
CTGACCGGACTGTCTCTGACTGCCACCACTGTGTATCAGCCGGAGAACTATGGCGCTTTCATGAAGTGGGTATATGCCCGGATTGCTTCTGTGGCTTCCCTGTTCAAAGAAATGAGTACCCGCTATCAGACCACCATTGATGGTAAACCCGTACCCCGTCACACTCCCTACAACAAGCAGAAAATGTATATGCTCGGACAGGATCGCTATGCCATTGACTCCCGTGTTCTGGCTGATACCTTCCATGACAACTACCTCAAGTATGCGGATGTTGAAACTATCAACTTCTGGCAGGGCATTGATACCCCGGACAAGATCATGGTCACTCCCACCTACACAAACACTTCTGGTGTGGCTACCACTGGCAGTGCTGTCACCAAGACTGGCGTGTTCGCTCTTCTGTTTGATGAAGATGCTATGGGTTGGGCAATGATTCATGAAAAGGTAATCCCCACTCCCGTAAATGCCCGTGGTGAATATCGCAACATGTGGTATCATATGCGCTTGCGGTGCTTCTCTGACAACACTGAGAAGGGTGTTGTGTTCCTGCTCGACTGATGTGAATCGGACGGGCAAGGGGATAGTGAAAACTATCCCCTATCTTTTTATGGAGGTGCTTTATGTTTGATATCCTTCTGTATTCCTTTGCTAAAAAGGAAAACTCCACTAAGATCCCGGTCAATGAAACCCCGCTCACCATCTCTGGTGTGCTGAAGGAACCTAGTAGCATTACTAATCCCATCATCAGAATTGAACCGCTCCCGGGAAATGTCTCTCCGCATCAGTACACCTACGCATATATAAATAAATTTGCTAGAATGTATTTTATCGAAGACTGGGTCTGGGCAGATGGATTGTGGGAGGTACATATGAAAGTGGATGTTCTGGCATCTTTCCGCAACCAGATCGGAACCCAGACAGAGTACGTTTTGAGAACAGACTCGTTAACAGATTACAATGGAGAGATAACTGATACTACATATCCCGCCACAACTGACTATATTACTCGTTCTTATATATCTTCCAACAATCCGTTCCCCTCCTCGATCAATGTTGGATGTTACATAGTAGGGATTATTTCGGGCAATAGTCCCACCGCAGTTGGTGCTATTTCCTATTATGCTATGGACAGCTACCAGTTTGGTCAACTTAAACAGGCATTGCTTTCCGAGGATAACTTGATAACTATGGGACTGGCAATACTAGACCCTTCAACAGGACAGCTAACTCCGACCGTGCAGGACATGTCACTTGAAATACTGAAAACCATGTACAACCCCTTCCAGTATATTGTTTCCTGTATGTGGTTCCCGTTCCCGTTGACTGAAATTCCCAATAGTGAGGTTGTAACAGAGATTAAAATAGGATGGTGGGAATACTCCCTAGATGGCAGTATTATATATGCCCAACTGGCAACATTTTCGGAAGATCTACCGGTCACAACTCATCCGCAATCTTCCAGAGGATCTTATCTCAACTACTCTCCGTATGTGAGAAGAACACTAATTGGGAGATTTGGAACTATTGCACTCGATAATGCATACTTTGATAGCGGATATAATAGAGTCGGAATAGAGTATGTTGTTGATCTAATAACAGGACAATGCAAAGCAGGAATAGAAAGATTACAACAACATGGATCGGGATTTGACTCTGATATTATCACCCAAAGAGAGTTTCTTCTTGGGGTTCCTATTCAACTGGCACAGGTTGGAACTGATTACCTGGGCACTGCCCTTCAGTCAATGGGCTTGGGTGGTAATCTGCTAGGGGGGGCGGTTGCGGGGTTTGCTACCGGAGGGATCGGTGGTGCTGTGACAGGAGCAATAGCCGGCACAGCAAGTGGTATCTATAATGCTATTAACACTGCAATGCCACAGATGGAAACCAGTGGACATAATGGGTCATTCTTATCCGTCAATAATGTTACCAGACTCATAGAGCAATTCTTCATTATCGTGGATGAAGATATCGGGCACAGGGGCAGACCTCTATGCGAACTCAGACAGCTAAACACCCTCTCCGGGTTCATCCTTTGCGCTGAAGGTGAACTGGATATAAGCTGTTATGATAATGAGCGCAAGGAAATTGTCCAATATCTGACCACAGGATTCTTCTGGGAGTGATAATATGGCATCAGTAAATCCGATAGAATATGACGGATGGTGGGTAGAACTTAACACATACTTCCAGACCACTGATGTGCGAATAACGCAACCGGAGCAAGTGCAGATTGACAACATGAACAAGGTTTATGATTATTTCATTGCCTTGGGATGGACTCCAAATTCTATCGCAGGAATGCTCGGAAACATGATGGTGGAGTCCACTGTTAATCCGTGGCTGTTCCAGAATCGTTCTCTTGACTGGAACAACCCCTCTGCAATCATTGCAGACAATGGTGGTATGGGTTTGACACAGTGGACACCATGCAGAAAGTACTACGATTGGGCAGTATCATCCGGACTAGATCCTCAATCTGGTACAACCATGTGCGATAGAATACACTATGAACAGCTAAATAATCTACAGTGGAGCCTTGAAAATTATGGAAGACATACATGGAACGATTTTATAACCAGTACAGAAACCCCATCCATTCTAGCAGATGTCTTCTGCTGGGCATATGAGCGCCCCTCATCCCCGGACATGCAACAACGATGGGAGAATGCCGAGTGGTGCTATCAGAACATACATGGGAGTGGAATTAAAATCCCAATTATGCTATCATTTTATAGGAATAAACGAAAGGAGTTGAAACCCAGATGCCTAAGGATATAGGTTACGGAGTACCCGAAACGTATGACTACATCAATATGTATAACTCATCATTTAGTCCGTCCACTGTCCATGTGAAAAATGTTGCCTTGCAGAGATTCTTCCGCAGATACCTGTTTCAGAAAGCCATTTCAGTATTTAAATGGAAACTCCCGGAGACATGGAACCGGGACTACTTCCTGTATGTTCTCTATGCTTGGGGATACATTGGAGTGGTTGAAACCAACAAGTATGGAGTTATCTGTCAAGCGGGTGTGCCTTACGGGTATGACATTTACTATCAACCCACCAACCTTATTATTACCAACCCCCTTCTGAAAGGTGCATTGCAGCCCCGTATAGGTAAAGAATGTACAGTGTTCAAGCTTCAACCGGACTGGGGAGGAATCAATGACCTCGTAAACTACTATGCTGACATGATGGCACTTTGTGCTGAGACTGCTTCCGTAAACCTTCTCAATTCACATCTGTCATTCGTATTCCCGGCTAAAGATAAACCCACAGCAGAAACCTATAAAAAACTGTTTGACAAGGTGGCAGGAGGAGAGCCCTGTGTAGTAGTTGACAAACAGCTTTTTAAAGAGGATGGCACTCAAGTCTGGAACGCTTTTCAGCAGAACATTGGACAGAACTACATTGTGGATAAAGTACTAGCTGACATGCGAAAGATTGAAGCAATGTTCGATACGGATGTAGGCATCCCCAACAATGAAAACCAGAATAAGAAAGAGAGACTAATCACTGATGAGGTAAACGCCAACAATATCGAAACGATTACCAGATGCGAACTATGGTTGGAGCAACTGAAAAAGTGTGCTGAAGATACTAGAAACATGTTCGGAATTCAAGTAGATGTCAACTGGAGACATGACCCGGAAGAAATGCAGGAGGTGAAAAGCAATGGGCAGAATGGCAACAATAAGCCCTCTGGGATTGTATAACTGGGATAATACTGTGTTTGACCTCATGCAGATTCCAGAAGCACTAGACAAAGATACTCTGGTAGATAACCTTCTCGCTGAAACTGCTGAACTGGAAGTACTTTATCCCAACCCCATTGTATTCAAGAATCTGATAGGTGTATGGAGTGCTAAACAAATCGATATCTGGAACAGACTCTATGACACCACCCAGTATGAGTACAACCCCATTGAAAACTATAACAGGTACGAGACAGGTAGCGATAGCGGTACGGGTAGGACTACCCATAGTGGTACGGATACCACTACAGAAACAACTACACATGGAGGTACAGACGGAAGGACTGAAGCAATTACCACAGGCGGTAAAGACACTCTGGACATGAGCAGACGAGAAGGTGGTACTGAAGGGAAAACGGGCACTATCGGAATGGAACAGGGTGGCACCGAAACCGAAAACACCACATCTTCTGTGGAACTGGGTGGACAGGATCAAACTACGGGTACTGACACCAAAGGACATTGGGTAGCGGGATTTGATTCTCAGCCCAGTGGACAGGATGACGGACTTGTGAAGCAGACACGGGATCAAGACGATGCCACTACCACTACTGAATATGGGAAAACAGAGGACGGGACAGGAACTAAGACCACTACTTTCGGAAAGACTGAAGACACAGAAACCTCAGAGACTACCACCTTCGGCAAAACCGAAACCAATAAAGATGAAACCACCTATGGACGGACTGAGAATGTACAGGAAACTAAGACCTATGGCGAAACTGTTAACAAATCTGGAGGACTCACTCATGGTGAACAGGTTGCCACCACTAATGAGGGAGAACACGAAACTCATGCTCATGGTAACATTGGTGTAACAACCACCCAGAAACTTATCCGGGAACAGAGGGAGATTGACCTTTTCAACCTGTATGATATAATCATTGAGGATTTCAAAATGCGGTTTTGCATTTTGGTTTATTAAGGAGGGAACAGCATGAACAATGGTGCTTTCGGTGAAAACTTCCCCTATTCAAACTTCCATGATTTGAACATGGACTGGATAATCCAAATTGCAAAAGATTTTCTGGATCAGTATACCCATATACAAGAGGTAATTTCAAACGGAGAAACCAGTCTGCAAAACCTTACCACTGAAGGACTTGAGGAACTCAGCAATAAAGCTGAAGAACTCGAAAACCTTCTGCAACAGTGGTATGATACCCACAGTGCTGACATTGCAAATCAACTCGCACAGGCCCTGGCAGATTTTCAAACAGGTGCTAATGCGAGAGCGCAACAGGCAATAGCAACAATCCCTAGTGACTATACTGATTTTTATAACGCATCTTGTATTTATAAAGGGACTCTTACCAATACAAATATCGACGAACTAAGAGGAAATGGTTGGTATTTTATTTCAACACGGTCTGCCGCACAGAACTCTGGCTCGTTCCCAAATATAGTACGCAATCAAGAGTTTTATCTGGAAC
>JAZOWR010000111.1:0-4881 GCA_045659345.1 Ructibacterium sp. | reverse complement strand
AAATAATAGTAAAAGTGTAATGCTCTGTTGCAATACGGAGCGAATTAAAATTTTAAACAACACAAAGGAGATCGCCAAATGGCAGACATTTTAACAGAAGCAAGAGAATATGCTCAGAACAGAGATTACGCCAGAAAAGTTCTTAACTCCGATAAGTTTAAATCGCTTAATGAGTCTGAACGCGCTGATATGTCACTGTACCTGAGAAACACTCAGACAGAACTTAAGAACATGCTCAATGAAGGCACCATGAGTTCCGACATCGCGCAGTTCACCCCTATCATCCTTCCGATGGTAAGAAGAATTTATCCGAACCTCATCGCCAATGAGCTTCTGGGCGTACAGCCTATGGCCATGCCTACCGGCTACATTTACGCTCTCGTGAATCAGTATCTCGGCGACGGCGTTAACAAGGTCGGCGACAGAACCACTCCCGCCGGCGTAATTTACGAAGTTGCAGATGCTTCCGCTCTTACTGTTAACGTGGGCGACGCAGCAGGCGACGGCGTTGTGCTTTATATCGAGGACAATAAGGTTCTGTGTTCCTTCGCCACCACTAAGCTCGATGTAGGCAATACCTCTCTGGGTTCTGCCATCACCGGCCTTTACACCAACGAATCTTCCTTCTCCAAGATTCTGAAGAACTTCACCGGCCCGTACACCACTCCCGAGGCTGAAGTTCTCGGCACTGATATGCGGGAAATCGGATTCAGCATCGCTCGCAAGACTGTAGAAGTACAGAACAGAGCTTTGAAGGGCCGTTACACCGTTGAAATGTATCAGGACTTGAAGAATCAGCACGGTCTGACCGCTGATGATGAGCTCATGTCTCTGATGCAGTACGAAATTCAGGCTGAAATGGACAGAGAGATTGTTGACTTCGTTAACGGCAATTCCACTCAGCTTCCGGATACCAACTTCGCTATTCCTGCCACCGCAGCCGATATCATCATCCCTGATGGCCGCTGGGAAATCGAGCGTTACAGAGCAAACGTTGTTCGCATCGCCAAGGAATCCACCATTATCGGCATCGATACCAAGCGCGGTCAGGGCAACATCCTCCTCGTTTCTCCGCTGGTAGCCACTATGCTCGAGCAGGTTGGCACCTTCCAGGCAGCTCCGGTTGATTCCGATGTTGAGGCTCCGGTATCCGGCGGCGTTGCAGGCACCTTTGACAACCGTTACAAGGTTGTGATTGACCAGTATGCCGAAGGCGATTACTGCACCGTTCTTTACAAGGGCACTGACAGACGCGATTCTATGGGCTTCTTCGCACCTTACGTTCCTCTGGCATTCACCCGCGTAACCAACTTCGAGTCTGGTCAGCCGGCTATCATCGCTAAGACCCGTTATGCTCTTACCACCATTCCGGGTGTTGAAAGCGCTGAAAGCAACGACCGTGCTAAACTTTACAGCCGTTCCTTCGGGGTAGATTTTTCAAATACAATTCTTAAGAGATAATAGTTTTTATCCGGGATAGTTTTTAGAGAAATCTATTGAACTTTTAAAAATCCCCTCGGATCGAGGGGATTTTTATTGCCGATGCTATAAATTTGTGATGAACATCACAGAATTAAAATTTTGCGCATTTGATACCAAGATGGAACGTCCGGACTCCGAAACGGATCAAATCTTGTTGCACGGATCTTAAGGAACTGTTAGCATCTGCTAACAAAAGTTAGACTTTTTGAGATTTTAAAGCAAGACTTTTTGACTGTTTAAACCCTTATAATATAAGGCTTTGAGTGTGTTTAGCAGTAGGAGATTTTGAATGATTTCCGTGTACAGAGATCTTAAAAATCTGTTAACGCAGACTTTAAAAAGTTAGACTTTTTGATATTTTAAAGCAAGACTTTCCGATACCGAACCGATATTGAAACTTAGTCCTGCTTCTGATACAATCTGATTTGCTGAAACGTCCGGGTTCGTTTGAAATACAGAAAAAGGAAACAAAATGGTTAATGAAGAATATCTTTCGACTCCTGCCAAGAAACTCCCCAAGGGTTCAAGATCTTTCAATGAGTTTATCTATACAGAAGTTTTCAAGAAAAACGACATCAGCATTTCAGATTTTCTGTATCATGTGAACTCGGTATGGAACAAGACAGAAAAATTCAACTCTTTTCTGAAATACGTTCAGACCGTTGAAGATCTGGAATACAAGAACCCTGATTTCAGGTTCGTAAGCGCTTATTACCGGAGGTGCATGCAAACCTGTCCGGTATGCGGAAAGGAATCTCTGTACGGTCATTGCAGTCTGAAATGTTCAAATTCAGATCCGAATGTTCAGAAAAGAAAGTCTCAGACTGTATTCAGTCACTTTGGCGTTTTAAACGCCGGACAGTCCGACATTGTTAAAGAAAAGTCCAAGCAGACCTGCCTTGAAAGATACGGGACTGAATACACTTTTCAGGCAGAATCCGTTAAAGAGAAGATCAAAGAAACCTCCATACAGAGGTACGGCGTTGACCATCCCATGAAATTCGAAAGTGTCAAGGAGCGTCAAAAATCCGTCATCAGAGAACGTTTTGGCGTTGACTATCCTATGCAGTCAAAGGAAGTTCAGGAAAAATCCAGACAGACCTGCCTTGAAAAGTACGGAGCAGACAACATTTCAAGATCCGACTATTTTCAAGAGGTGATGTTTGACCTGAATTTTGACAAATACCATAAGAATAAGCAGGATTTCAATGCCGAGTACGTCAGAGAACATTTTGTTGAAGATTTCAAATTCAAAATCAAGGAATTTTCGGAGCACTTCGGCATTGGTTCAAGAGTCGTCGCAAACAGATTCAAAAAGAGACTGGGTATTTTCGAGCAAAACAATGATCACCTTGAACTTGGATATTCTCAGGCAGAAAAAGAGCTGTTTGACTGGATACCCGCCCAAAACAAAATCAGCAACATCAAGTCAATTATACCCCCTTTGGAACTTGACATTTATTTGCCGGATTTCGGTCTTGCTATAGAATACAACGGAGCATACTATCATTCGGATCAGTTCAAGCCCGAAGGCTACCATATATTCAAAACAAAAGAGTGCGAAAAGAAAGGTATACAGCTTTTGCATATTTTCGATTTTGAAGATATAGACATATGGAAGTCAGTGATTTCCGAAAAACTCGGAAAGAACACAAGAATTTTCGCCAGAAAATGCAAAATCAAAGAACTTTCGGCAGCGGAGTCAGAATTGTTTCTGAACGAAAATCATCTTCAGGGTTCATGTCCGGCAAAATACAGATACGGCCTGTTCTATAATGATGAACTTGTTCAGGTCATGACCTTCGGCATTCCGAGGTTTAACAAGTCCTGCGACTTTGAACTCCTGAGACTTGCTTCCAAGAAGTACACAACAATCATCGGCGGGGCTTCAAAACTGCTGAATCGTTTCCGGAAAAATCATCCGGGGTCGATTATTTCCTACTGCAACCGGAGATTTTCAAACGGCAGCATCTATCGGACTCTGGGATTTGTCTTGAAATGCGTCACAGACCTGAACTACTTCTACATCAGAACCGATGATATTCTGACCCGGTATCAGTGCCAGAAGCACAAGCTCAGGGACATTCTCGAAAACTTCGATCCCGCAAAGACCGAGAAGGAAAACATGGAGGCAAACGGGTATTTTCGAGTGTATGACTGCGGGAATTATGTTTTTGAACTGGTCTAATCTACTTCGACAGTTCCGCAAGCTGCTTTATCAGTTCTGCTGTATTCTGAATCTTCGAGTCTGATTCTATGGTAATGTTGTTCACGCTGACGTTTTTAAGCTGCGAGGACTGCGACGTCAGCTTTGAAATGTTAATCAGAATAGTGGAAACGTCTTTGTAACAGGACAGGTACAGTTTCATATTTTCGGTTATTGTCTTGGAAAGTTCGGAGTACGATGCCAGAAGTTCGGCATTCGGCTCAAATTCCAGTTCCTGCGACATCACGTTCAGGAGTCTTTTGCCGAGGTTGCAGTTTTCCTGCAAAGTATCACGGATGTACTTGATATCCTTCATCATGGTTTCCAGATTAAGGATCTGCGGGAGCAAGTCCAGATTAAAGGCATAAGTCTTGTCGGCGGGAACGTTTTTCACTTCCTGAATTATTTCTCCGGCATCGGTGTTTAATTCGTCTCCCATGACTATAAGTTCATCGGCGTTGTTAAGCTGTTCGGTGAATGAACCCGTTATCTTGTTCAGCTTGTCGGCAAGTTTAGCCGCCTTATCCTGTATATTGTCCATGCTTGTCTCCTTTCCTTGGTATTTACCCGTCCGGATTTTCCGGGCGTGTAAATAACTGAAACAGTTTCATTTTGAGGAACTTTCTATGACGTTTTTATCAAAAATCAAATCTTATTTATCTTGCGATAACACCGCCAGAATCACTGCCTGTCTTGACGTTCTTAAACAGAGAGCCAAGGATATCCGCTATCTCAGCCTGGCAAAGGAAATTTCCGGATGGTCAAAAGATCCTTCTACTAAGGTCGGAGCCGTTATTGTAGGAGACAAGGATCAGATTATTTCTCAGGGATACAACGGTTTTCCCCGGGGATTTAACGATTCCGACGAAATTTATAATAACAAGCCCTTAAAGTACAAGTACGTCATTCACGCCGAAGCAAACGCGATCTATAATGCTCTGTATAATGGGGCCTTTGTGGAGGATGCCTGCATCTATGTTCACGGGCTTCCGGTATGCTGCGAGTGCGCTAAGGCAATCGTGCAGTCCGGCATCACCAGAGTTGTTTACGATTCCGAGCCGAAAGAAAAGTGGGTGCAGTCCTGCTCTGACGCTATGGATATTTTTGAACAGGCGGGAGTCGAAGTCGTTAAGATCTCGTGCTGATGGTCCTTTCAGCAGCCCGTGAACCTCCCCAGGTGCAGGGTTTGGTTT
>JAZOWR010000110.1:0-5574 GCA_045659345.1 Ructibacterium sp. | reverse complement strand
ATAAGGGTTTAAACAAGTTAAAAAGTCTCACTAAAAGTACCTCAAAGTCTAACTTTTGTTAGCAGACGCTAACAGATTTTTATCATCTCCGTAACAGAATTTTAACCTTTCAGGACTGCCAGATTTTTCAAGACTTCCCGCAGACTCAAATTGTATCACAAAACCGATTTGGCAGAAACAAAAAAAAGCGCCTTCGGTAAAAAGAAGACGCTTCCTCCGTCAAATCAAAGTCTCAAAACGATTAGCCGCCGGTTGTGGTGGTAGCAGGTTTAAGAGCATTGATGATAGTCGCAGTCTGGGCCGCCATTGCATTGGTGCTAAATAATTGTGCCTTCAGTGCCTGATTCTCAGCCTGAGTGTTTGCAAGGACATCTCTGATAGCCTGAGTCTGGATTTCTCTCTGAAGTTCCCTGTTCGCGCAGCCTTCCTGTTCTATTGCCCTTAGAACCTGACAGCAATTCTGCTGCTGCTGCGCGGATAACTGCTGAGCCTGGAGGCGATTCTCATAGTTCTGAGAGGTGATATTGTTGTTAATATCAGCTAAAGAACTCTGAACTGCTGCCGTGGATCCTGCAATTCCCGCATTAACTCCGTTGAAGCCCTGACACATTCCGAGATTAGTGGATGCCTGACCCTGAACCTGAGAGAGGGTGTTCTGGAAGATGCCGTTCTGAACGGTCTGCCCTAAGTTGCAGATAGAGCCCTGAATAGCCTGATTTCCGGAATTAACCGCAGCGCCCAGAGTCTGAACGCCTGAAGTTACAGCGCCTACAATTGCATCACCGGTCTGATTTACAAGATTCCCGACAAACTGATTCTGGTTTGCGGTCTGCATCAGGAAATCGCGGTCAGCAGCGTTGATCTGATTAGAGATGTTATTTACAGAGTCCTGAAGCCCGTTAAGAACGCCGGTATCATAGCCGGCAACGCCGTTTCTGCCGTTGTTGCCCCAGCCGAAAAAGCCGTTGCCGTTCCACATGCTTCCGAGGATAAGACCGCCCAAAGCCCCAACACCAAGAGTGCCGCCAGTTCCGAGGCCGCCGAACCCGCCTCCGTCAATATAAGTTCTTGAAATTTCGTCCATTTTATATTCTCCTCTATGTTAGACGCGAGCACAGATTTTGCAGGATTTTTGAAAGCCTTTTCTGATGTGTTAAATACATACAGATGCCTTGAAAGGCGTAAAAATTATCTGTTTAACCTGTACTCATAAATATTTATAAAGATACGTCTAAAAATTATATGTATTTTGGGGTGATTCTGAGGAAAAAGTTGATTTTTCTTGAAGAATTGTGTAAATTTGTGATCGGAGGAACGAAAATGCGGTATCAGAAGGAGATTTCAAAGGACATCTTTGACAAGTTCAGGGATAATGGGGAGTGCCTGCAGTACTTTTTAAACTGCTTTGAGATTCCGGAGCTCCGGGATCTTAAAGACCTCCGATGCCTTCTGTTCTCCGAATACTCATTAGCGGAATCCGCGCAGGAAGAACCTAGAATAGACGGGTTTGTTATCTTTAACAGGCAGATAGAAGCCTATGTAATCAGTCCTTCAAGGAACTATATCGGATTCTGGGGCTTCCGGAACTTTTTCACTTTCAGGTTGGCTCAGAAGCACCACGAACTTAACGACGGCATTTTAAGGTATGTTCTCAATATTCATTACCGACCCGATCCTAACAGAACAGATGCTTTTAATGACATCAGGGAGTTTAGGGTGTGCAATATCTGCAAACTCAGCGAAGACCTGAAAAACTGGACTGAAACGCTGTTTGAGATTTAGGACTGTCTCAAAATAATTTGCATTTATCGAGGCATGTAAATACCTATAAAAAGATGTTGCTTTTGCATCATCCAAGGTGTATAATATACCAAAACAGTCCGTAAGTCAAGAGGTTTTGAGATGCCGAAATCAGATATAAGAACAATGAAGATCAAATACGATCTGACTTACGGCGATCCTGACCTCTTTGAAGAGTATTTACGTCAATATAATTCCTGCCTTAGAACTTTTTATAATGCTTTAGTTGACAATCCTGAAATGAAATATAAGGATGCCGGAGGATTAGTTGAAGATTATTATCCTGAAAAGCACTTAATTGATTCATACCTTTTAAATGCGTCCTTTCAGGAGGCTCAGTCTCTTTATAAAAGACACAACATTACAAGAGTCGAGTCTGGAAAAGAAGCTCTTGGTCATAAGTTTATTTTCGGAGGCAGAAAACAGCTTGAACGAAGATCAAAGGGTTTAATATCCAAAGAAGAATTTAGAGAAAGCCGTTTAGTGCCTTTATGTGTTATAGGTGAAGCAAATAAGTCCGGAAATGGAAGATTTAAAATTCGTGATTTTAAACACGTTGATTTTGTTATAAAAGGCAAAACAGTTTTCACATTTAAACTGCACGATAAAAGATTAAGAATCCTTGATGATTTGAAAAAGTTGCAGGATAATAAAGAAATATCTATCACCTATAAAGTTACTAAAAATAACATTTGTATTTCTTTCGACAAGAAAAAGGTTAGACGGGAATTTCCTAAATTGAAAGCCGAAAGACATTTGTCTATGGATTTGAATCCGGCTTTTATAGGCATAACCGTTTTTGATGATATAGACGGACAGCAGAATCTTAAAACTGCTGTAGTGCTTGATTTGTCTGAGATCCTTAAAAGACATGAGGATTCCAAGTCGGCTTCGGATTCTGAAATTTCTAACTATTATAACAATAAAAGAAAATTTGAACTCAAGGAATTAAATCAGCGGATTTTCAATCTGGCTAAACATTATGGAGCACAATATATAGACGTTGAAAATCTGCATTTTAAACATGCAACAGGAAGAAAATGCACAACTCAATGGAATAAAACCCTGACAGTTGACTCTTTAGAAGGCAAATGCATTCGTTCAGGAATTGAACTCCTTAAAATAAATCCTGCTTATACAAGTATTATAGGCAACATTATACACGATTATAATATGCCTGATATGTGCAGAGCAGCTTTGGAAGTTGGAAATCGTTCTTTGCTGGGAATGTATTATAACACATTCAATGCAGCAGGAATTGATTTTAAAGCACACCTGACGCATTTTAACGAAGTTAAATCCTTTGTTATCAAATCTATGGAAGAAAGAGATAACGAAGAATTGATTTCTATCGATGATTTTAAAGGAATATCTAAGTTTTTGTATTCTCGCAAAATCAAATTCAGGAAATCAATAGACGATTGCAAGCAATTTGAAACGTCTTGTAATTTTAAATCGAGTAAATCGCTTGTAAGAGTTTTATCTTATAAGCCTTTGAAAGGCGGGATTTCAGATCAGCCCTAAGTCTGAGTATGATTCTACAGAAGAATAATTACTTAGATTAAAGCAAAGTTTGAAATTCTGCTGAAAATAAAAATCCGAATAAGGTTAGGATTTTTCTCTGGTCATAATGATTAGAGTTGTTTTAGGTCAGACTCGAAGTAAGCAGTTTCCAGTCTGAATAAGTCTCAAAAGAATTACAAATTATTTTGAGACAGTTCCTTAGGGTGTATAATGCCTGCAAACTCAGCGAAGATTTGAAAAACTGGACTGAAACGCTGTTTGAGATGTAAGAGACGAGAAATGCTAGACCCTGTTGACGTAAGATATTTTAAAATGGCCGTAGGCTCAAATACAAAGTACGAGAGTCCCGGCGACATTTGCGTAAGATGCCCGATTTGCGGCGATTCCAAGTACAGCAAGAACAAGGCTCGGCTGCACCTGTATTCCAAGGGCGATGCCACCTTGGTAAACTGTTTCAATGAGTGCTCCGTCCGGAATATGACCATGTTCCGGTTTCTCCGGGAGTATTACCCGGCATTGCTTCCTAACTACAAGCAGGAAAAGTTCCGGGATACTATAACTAAAGTACAGCTTGATAACATGGACTTAATCGGGGATTTTGAGATTCCCGAAACTCCGGCGGCGCCGGAAATCGCCGACAGCATCCCGAAGCCGCCTGTTCTGTTTGACTTGAATTTTTTTGAAAAGTCCTCAAGAACAGATGAATACCTGAAATCCCGGGGACTGAAACCCTCCGATAAATTCGGGCAGTTCTATATAGGAAAGGACATCACCATAGACGGCAAGAGGTTTCCTTTATTCGGGTATATCGTGATTCCGTTCTACTGCGGAGACAAATGCTACGGTTTTTACTCCCGTTCCATGAAGGAACATCGGTTCTACACCTATATGCCGGAGAAAAACGTTGATTTCAAGGTATGGAATTACTATAATATAGACAGGAATAAGCCTGTTTACGTGTTTGAGGGCATCTTTGACGCTATGTCGGCGTATCAGAGCGGTATTACGAATGTTGTGGCCTGCTGCGGGGCAACGCCTCCTGACAGTCTTTTAGAAGGTCTTGATGCCGTGATGTGCTTTGACAACGACAGCACCGGAAAGAAAAACGCCCTTAAATACGCCAAGAAAGGATATAAGGTTCTGGTGTATCCGGATAATCTGGAACACAAGGACTTTAATGAAATGCTTTTGAACGGCATAAATATTGCTGATATCTTAGGCAATATTCAATCAGGCATATTTGCGCAGGTCAAAATCTGCGCTCAATTGTAGTAAGGAGAACCGAAATGATAATATCAGGCGAAGAATTCGTGCAGGTGCAGGATTACGCCATTAACTTGCGTAATGTAAGCTCTTTCAAAATCAGTCCTAAGCGGCTTATATTCAACATGAACTACTCCGTATCGGGGAAGTCCGGTCTTATCTCTGACTTTATTTTTATTAACGAGTTTAATAACGAAGATATAAATAAGGTTATGGATAATAAGTACTTTAAGGAAAATTTCTTCAAGATCTACAATGGCAATTCCGATGTTTACGTGAATAAAAACTCTGTAGTATCCTATAAGTACGAAAAGGACAAAAACCGCTATGTTTTGAATTTTAACTCCGCTCATACCTATGAGTTCTCTCCGGGAGTCCAGAAGACTATGGCGGAGTTCATGTATGCTTACGATGTGCTATAAAGGATAGTTGATCCGGCAAGACCTGATTTTTAACTGATGTAAATATCTCTAAAAGAGGTTTCAAAATGATTTTAGGCACTTGTTTCTACATAGACAATACAGGATGGTTCAAAGAACAGTTTGAACTGTCAAGGTGCTTATTTAATCAGGTCAGATACTTCTTTAGAGATTATTACGACAAAAACAAGTCTATTGTGAATCAAACTGACCTTGAAAAGGTATTAAGGACTCAGGATACAAAGCTGAATTACTACAGAAAACTCTGTAAAGCTAAACTTGCTCAAAAGATTGTAGTCAGTTTATATCAGAATTACTTTAGTTTCTTTAGTGCAATAAAGGAGTTTAAAGTTCATCCGGAGAAGTTCAGTGGAGAACCTAAAGCACCTAAATACAAAGAAAATCCGAATATACTGTATTTTGATTATCAGTCAGCTAAAATCAAGGGTCAGTTTATAGTATTAAATAAAGACGTAAAAATCCATATTCCCCATGATATATTTGAAAAATACAAAGATAATTTAAAGAATTTTAAAACAATTAACTTTATTCCGAAATTTAATAAAAT
>JAZOWR010000109.1:0-6284 GCA_045659345.1 Ructibacterium sp. | reverse complement strand
CTTGCCGCTGCCCTTGGGGATGGGTCTCTTCTGGGCGAACTGATCATGGACCAGGGCTGCCTGGGCCTCATCGATCAGGGTCATGTCGTAGAAAGTCTTCATTTCGGGGGACAGACCGTCCAGCAGAGTGGTCTGAACCTCGTTGGCAAACAGCTGGAGGTTCATGATGATCATGGTGATAATAGCCTTCATTTTTGTAATCTCCTTTTCAGATTTCCTGTGAGGAGATCAGATGCGGTTAGAAACGGATCTTCTCTCCTCGTTGGACTCTGCGGATAATCTCCGCACGATCTGCTTTGGAGAGCTGTGACACATCGCTCTTAACTACCGCTGCACTCTGAGAGGACATACCGTTCTCACTGGGTCTTGCACCGTTGGAAGCAATCTTCTTGGCGAGCTTATCTTCCACGGTCTGCGCAGTGAACTGCATTGCACCACGGATGATATCGTCCTTGTGAAGAACCTCGTACGCAGTTCTCACATCGATATTGCTCTTGAGCAGCTTCAAGAACTCAGGATTTTCCATCTCAGCCTCAATGCTAAAAGAGGGATAGATCTGCTTGGTCTCATTGGCTTGGTTCATCCAGGTTTCATACAGCTTCTTGCCGTTTTCCTGGCGACGAATTTCGTCCATCTGAGCCTTCAGTTCTGCATTTTCATCCTCGATCCTCTTGATCTCTCTTTCTCGCTTTCTGTCCTCTCTTATTTCCTTAACCGTCTTGCCCTTTTCAAGAGCCTCCTCTTCAATCAAGGCATCATCTTCATCAATGGCTTTGCTCAAGGCTTCGATGTCACTGACATCAACACCATAACTCTTAGCGAGTGTTTCCAGGGCAGGCATTAAAGCGTTGTACTTGTCAACGATCTCCTTCTGCCCCTTGAGTCGCTTCTGAACGGTGTCCTGCATCTTGGCATCATACAGATCCTTGTACTCGCCCTTGATGAGCTTTTCAAACTCGGCATTACGGTCAGGCTGTGCTACGGTCTCTTGCACCTTGGCGGCAGGTGCATCCTCCTGGATGCCATACTTGACATCAGCCAAAGGATTTTTTACGCCCTTCTGAGGCAAGGCGGCTGCCTCTGTTACGCCCTGTCCCTCTGCTGTGCCACCATCACCGGCTCCTTCTGCAAAGAGCTGGAGATTGAGCAAAGGGAGAAATGTAATAATTTGCATAGGATAGTCCTTTCTGTCCGTAAGTGGACGAGTCTATTTATGTTTCACTATCACTGTCGCCAAACGAAGATAGTGTTACATACTGGGGATAGTTGTGGGAGAGCAGGTGATAACCTACCTGCGCCACAAAGAATGTGTGCAGTGCCTCTGCATAAGTCTCAGGCTTGGGCTTTGCGATGATGATCGTGTCGCCTTCCTTCAGCTTGATGTGAGGCTTTTTCTGCAACTCTCCCTGCTCATACATGAACTGGAGAGCCTGTGCCACTGTATAGGCGAGGATGGAAGCTGCGGAACATACAATGTCCTCTCCCTTTTTCGCCTGTCCTGCGTGGCCTGTGAGCTTGAGAGTGATGCTACCACTCTCTTTATTGGTGAAGAACTCAGCTTTTACCATGTCCTCACCTCCTTATGTGGGGGAAGTGGACTCAGCCACTCTCTGTCTTGCCTTCTTGGTGTTGGATGCTTCTGCCTTTTCATTGCCGCCCAGTGCCTCAGTCTCATCTACATTGGCTCCGGGAGCCTGTCCACCCATGGGAGCAGGAGCCACACCACCGGTAATACCGGCCGCAATCTGTTCTGCCATATTGGTGCCATGATCCTGGTCAACGATCTGTGCCAATTGAAGCATCTGTTGCTGACACATCATCAGTTGCTGGAACAGGGTGCCGTTCTGAGAGATCCTCTGCATGATGAACTGCTTTCTGTCAAAATCCATCATCTCCAGACAAGCAAGAGCCTGATCGGACATCTGAGGATTGAAGAAGCCTGCCTGATAGAACTGTAGTGCCAGCTCGTTCTGACTCATCTTGCTGTAAGGACTCTGCTTCTGTGCGGTGATCTCCACATCAAACAGAGGAGTCCGGTAGCCCATGTCCACGCTCATCTCAATGCCCTGGAACTGGGGAGTGATACCTGCGTTGGAATACTGGACATATCGTGCAGCACCATTCTCACCCATGATGCGGAAGCACCGGGGGATGTCATAGAACTGACGGATCAGCTCAATAACCATCAGGCAAACCTTACGGAATGCTCTGTAAGCTGCCTTGGATGCATCTCTGCTGAGCTTAGAGCCAGCCTCCTGCATAGCTGCAATGGCAGAAGCAGCTGTAACACCGGAGGAAGTACCACCAGTAGAGATGTCTCTGTTACCAGTCACCTCTTTCAGCTCATCCACCTTATTGTTGATGATCTGGACATAGATGTCATTGAGAGGCTTGCCCTGTACCGGGAGAATACTGTCCTGACCCAGGTTGCCATCCACATGGATGAAGTCCTTGGTAAGATCTGCATACTCTGCCTCATTGACACTGCCATCGGTGCGGACAAAGTGCCGGGGCTTTGCGTTGGCCAACATATTCTGCATGATGGCCTGATTACCTCTGTCGATGTACTCCTGTGCAGACTTACCTACATCGATGTAGCTGAAGCCACAGGGAGTACCTTCTACAGAGAAGAGAGGATCGAACACAAAGGGATACAGGCCATGGTCATACCAGCCTCTCTCGGCATACTCAGGTTCATTCTCAGTAGCGAACAGCACCACATCGTTGACATACTTGCAGTAGTGCAGGACGATCTTGCCGTTCTGCCGTTTCTTGTAGTACCAGTCCACCACAGCAGACTTGTTGTTGGTATCCACAGAGTCATCGTAGATGTACTTACTCAGATCCATAGTGGAATTGCCCAGTTTACCTTCTAACTGAGGATAAGCAGCCACCAGCAGGTCATTGTCAGCCAGTTCCACATGGAAGAGGTTCCGGGATCTCTGAATGTCTGTGATGCCGCTCTCCCAGAACAGGTTGATGATATCCACCTTCTTAATGGCTATATCACCCAGGCCGTTCATCTTCTCTTTAACCCAGAAGACACCGTAGATGCCGGTACCTGCCTTGAGCTTGTAGTCCCACACATTGTCGTAGGTCTCCTCAAAATCATTCTGCTCCAGGATCACCGGGAGGATGGAGGAGAGCATCTCAGCTTCGCCCTTGTCACCCTCCTCTCTGGGGAGGACATTGTGCGAGAGGAAGTTATCCATGGCATCAGCGTGTTTATTGGCAATAGCATTGAACAGCCAGCCGGAGGAAGGCTCTACAGCATTGGTCTCAGCCTTTCTCATGCACTCCCAATGCCGGAGCTTGAACCACTGCTCATTCTCAACGATCCTGCGCTCCAGATTGGCTTTGCCCTCTTTATACTTTTGGAGAGTAAGCTGTGCCGCCTGAATCTGCTCTCTGCCGATGACCTGTGCCAATGCCTTAAATCCATCCATAGCACCCATGGGAGCCTGCTGGGGCATCTGCTGTTGCTGTGCCATCTGCATCTTCTGCAATTCACTCTGGGGAGTAGGACGAGGTGCAGACTGTCTACGAGCCATCTGCTCCTCAATGGGGATCTGTGCCTGAGTCTGCGGTACCTGCTGACTAGGTTCAGTCTTCTGTAGTGCCTGCTTACGAGGCTCGGTTTTCTTATCCATCGATAATCTCCATTCTCGGCCTTGTTACAGCCGGTATGATATCCTCCTTGGGGATGTCTAAGTATCTAGCCATAGGAGTCTCGTTATACTTATCAGGTGCTACAGCCACTCTAGGCTTGATAGGTCTGGACATACAGAAATAGCGAACCTCATCAGCTACATGGTCTTCTCCATCTGTATCCAGATCCTCAAGCTTGTGGTCATCATACTGAAGCGCAGGTATTGTCCTGATGAATGCCTTGCAATTACTGAAAACATACATCATTGCCTGTCCATACTCATCGAATGCCAATCTGTAATGCATCTGCATCCAGCCGGGGATTCTCTTGTTGTCACCCGGTGAAAAGAAGATGCCATACTTGGCTGCAACTTCTGCTACACTCTCACCTCTGCTCTGATCCCATATAGAAGGGTCAGCCACACCGATGATCTTCTTGCCCTTGAGCCAGGGATGCTCCTTCTCCAGCTCAGCCATTCGTTTGAACAGTTCATGAGGCTGTAGCCTGATGCCTTCATTGTCAGTCTCAGTACAGCCATACCACTCGTGGATGCGATATGCCACACCTTCATAATCCACAGCCCAATAGCCTGTGGAGAAAGGTCTGTGATAGCCAAAGTCAAAGGATCTGTATATCTTCCAATCCTTGGGAGGCTCAAAGGGAGCGATAACATGGGTGAACAGTCTGTCCTTATAATGGTCAGGATCGTTCACAAACTCCTCAAAGAAAGCACCTTCCACACTTGACCAGTCACCCAGCAGCATCATCTTTCTACGCTTCTCAGGCAGAGACTCCAGCTGTGCCACATAGTCAGGGTCTTGCTCCATAAATGCTTTGTTGTCATAGACCTTTGCCGGGATGAATATATAGTCATCAGGTCTTTCCTTGGCTTTGTAGGCTCTGTCCACAAATAATCTCTTTACCCAGTGATGACCCACACCACCGGGATTCATGGTCAGGTACATACGAGGAGAGAACTGTTCCTTCATAAGACCGGAAGAACGGTTAGATTCACGCAGACAGTTGTATTGGAACTCGGTGAACATCGTAGCCTCTTCCATGCCGATGACATCGTAAGCCTGACCCTGGTACTGGAGGACATCCTGTTCATTCTGACAATAGCCCAGCTTCAGCCGGGAACCGTTGGGGAATGCGAACACCTTTTCCTGCTTGTTGTACCTCGCAATGCCCTTCAGGAGTCGCAGAAGCGGATTGACATGGTTTTCAGTCAACTCAGGCAGTGTTCTTCTCAGCAGAAGGATCTGTATACCGGCATACCGCTGGCATAACAGCACGAACTTGACTCTCATAGCCCAGCTCTTGCCACCTGCCCGGGCACCGCCATAGGCTATGTATCTTGCCCTGGCATTGAAGAATAGCTTCTGTTTCGGATTTGGTTCTGGGATGGTTAGATTTACTCTGCCCACTTCTTCTCCTCCTCCGATTTGAAGGTGATGACCACATCTGTCTGGGTATCTTCCTGCTCTGCTTCCTTCTGGAGCTTTTTGATTCTTGCGTTCTGCTCTCGCATATCAGCCTCAGAGCGAATCATCTGTATTTCCTTGATGTCCTTGAGTACACCGGAGATATGTTTCATAGACTGAGTATCGTTTAGAACCTCTGCATTCGTCTCTATGAGGTTTTTAACCTTGACGAGAAGTTGGTCTGCCACAGAGATAAGGTTGGCTGCTCTGTCCACCTGCTGGTCACTGATCCTATTGATGGCTTTTGTGACAGTTTTGTTCATGTGGTGTTCACGCTGTTCGCTCCACTGTTCTGCCTGGGATCTACGACAGATAGCCTGGTAGCTGATACCATGCTTTTCAGCCAGCTTACGGTAACTGGTATTCGTGGTGATATATTCGGTTTTAATCTTCTGCCAGTCAGCCATAAGCCTCCCTCAAATCTTGATAACCCTATCTTAGCAAATAAAAATGCTCAATAGGTAGCCCCCCCAAATGCATAAAAAAGAGGAGGCCGAAGCCTCCCCTTAAAGCAGGAATATTCTAATTATCAATGCTGTCACGCTTAATACCAACGATGCTATGCTCAGTGCAAGTGCAAACTCAAATCTTCTCATAATCATTCCTCCGCAGGCTCTTCAAGCCATTCCGTAATGCACTGATGGCAAGTTGCCCTGCAATCTCTAGTTGGGCATACGCAACCTTGCGAATTGATGTCATCTAAAAATCTTGCCAACTCCTCATCGCTCATCGCCCGGATGCGGTCTGCGTTGGTATATGGCTCGTATTTTTCGCCCTTCTTGCAATCTGCGCCCATAAAAATACACCCAACGATGCCACCACAAAGGATTTCTTTGTGCTTACACTTTTCGCATTGTTCTGTCATAATCATTCTCCTTTCGGTGCAGGGGGCATGTGCATCCAGTGGGTGACACCAAATCTTTTATCTTGACCTCTGGCTTTTCCGCACATCACCGCAAATTCATCATAGACAACAGAATAAACTGCAACGCAGGTTAAATGTCCATTTGTTACTAATATCGTTTGCAATTCTTCCGGCAACCTCTCTGTCACCGGAATCCACTTGAACTGTCCGGAACTTCCGGATAGTTGATCCCAATTGGCGATCAGGTGGTCGGCCAATCGAATGCTGATACAATCGGGGTAATGTT
>JAZOWR010000108.1:0-2841 GCA_045659345.1 Ructibacterium sp. | reverse complement strand
CAATCTTCGACCGGCTGTTGCACAGAACATCATCAATCTGCCGCAGGAGGTTGTTGTAATCCAGCTTTATGCGCATCCCTCACCCCTCCATCTTTGCACGTGTTACTGTGTAGCCCTTACACTTACAGCCCCGGTAATAGCTTGAAGCTACAGAGCATTTCTTTACGCCAAGAAAAGCACAAGCATCCTTTTCACTATCAAACAACAGGATTGCGCCGTTCATTTCAAGCATATACCTGGTCTGGTTTGCTTCGTTTGCCTTTTGGGTGATATTTGGATGCCGTTTGCTTATATCTCGGATATTCTCTGTGTACGGAATAAAGCAACAGTTTGCTTTGCTGTATACCTTGTTTCCGGGGTTCTTTGTGTCTTTGTCCAGACAGTATCCAGACTTTGTGCGCCATTCTTCATACCCGTCAAGCTGGACTATATCTCTCGCAAACCGGGACAAGCGCATCCACCTATCACATACAACACAGTCCGCATAAGTTCTTCCTTTGCTTCGCTCGTGCTGGGTCGTGTCGTAACAGCGGCGAAGCATCTGAAACCACAATCCATATACTCGCTTGTCGCAACCGGGGAGATCGTTTATGCCGCCATATTTATTCGTCATCGGCTTCACCTCGCATCTTTGCACCGGAGTTGGGGCAGTAGTTGTGTGCGCTCGGGTCGCCAGTGACTTCCCGAATAGGCATATAGCGTGAACAATTTTCGCAGTATTCATCGCCGTCTCTGTCCTTGATCCACCGCCCCGTGAGTCTCAGACTTTCCGGGTCGATGATCTTGAATTTGCTGGCTGCCGGACGGTATCCTTCTCCAGCATCACACCATCCGTTGCAGCCATTCGACCTGTTATGGAAACAGGTTTCGCACTGCCACAGGGTGTTCATATCAATCAACCGCACTTCATTTGCCATCGTCAGCCTCCTGTCCCTGCCGCTGTTTTAAGTAATCCGCAATCTGCTTGCAGTTATACCTTCCAACGCATTTCGCTTCGTCACACCACGGACAGACAATCCAAGCGGCAGCAGAAACATTATCACTCATCCTCAGCCCTCCGTCCTCCGTAGCTGCAAAAATCATCTGGCGTAAATGACACGTCCCACACTTGTGTTCCACTTCTTTTGCAGCTATGGGCTGGGTTGATATGAGTGTCATAAAAATGCTTGCAATCCTTACACCGAACAACCTTCACGCAATCCACAGGATCGCCATTGTCATCCCGCCATGCCCCTTCAAGGAACCGGAGATGACCGCCAGCAAACTTTTCAGCCATCGTTGTACCTCCGTTCCCGATCCGCTATCTTATACAAAGCGTGATAGCATTCGTCACAAAGATGCACCTTCTGCTTTGCTGTCTTGACATTGACTTTGTAAGCATGATAGTCATAGCCTACGCCCACATAAAACTCCCGCATCTTTTCTTCATATGGGTTTGCCATAGTCACGCCGCAAGCATCACACACATACGCCTTTGCCATTGTTTTTCCTCCGTTCTCCGTGGTTGCACAAATGGTCTCCTCCTGTGTAATATCCGCTCCGCTTCCTGCACTTGCCCCACTCAACACCTTTAATAGTTGGTTTTATCCAGCTTCGGCACTCGTCACAGCGGATCACAGCTTCCCCGGAAGAAGCCACGCATTTACTCCCCATCGTCCTCCATCCTTTCCAACAGGTCATCCAGGTCATCACCGACACGGCGATTCCATCTTGCTACAGCAGTTTCTTTCATACAATACCAGTGCGTTGAAGGCTCAATAAAACAATCCTCGTTGCCGCAATAGGCACGGTAATAATCACCCTTGTGTTGCACAAACGCCCTCCTACCGCAGAACGGACAGTTACGCAGTTTCATCGTCTTACCTCCTAGCAAATCCAGAACACGGTTCTATCAATCAATGCTTGATCTTCCCACCTACAAAACGCTTTCCAATCCTTGATGATCTGTTCAAAGAAGTGGATAGTCTCTTCCACTGTTCCCCATCCATTCGGGGCTTCGTAAGGCTTGTACTTTTCGGGATGATTTTGCAATTCAAGAAGTCCTTTTTCGATATGCGGGATTACATCCTTGCAATAGCCGTTGTTTTCTTCATTCAGCCAAGGCAGACCCGTTGACAATTCAATGATTTTTCGGACATTCCAAGTGATATTTGCTTCACAGTCACCAATGGGAATATACCTGTCGTGTCCCTCAACCTTAACTCTGAAATCAATGTCATAACTCATCCTCTCACCCCCTGATTGCTTTTGTCATGCGCTCGTCCCAAGGCAAGAATGCTTCAGGCGGCAGGATCTCTTGCAGCCGCTTATCCACCTGATCCTTGGTGTAGACAATCTCCTTGTCATCTGCGCTATCCTCAATGGTCAGCTCTGCGATGTTCATAATCCACTCAGCAATCACACTGAGGCAGTCCATCAGCTCCCGGTCTTTCAGACCAAGATGCTCATTCAGACCGATTGCTGCACCGTCCATGCAAAACTGAATTGCAAATCGTCTATGAAATGATGCTTCAATCGCCCGGTTCTGCTGCTGCTTCTGGGCGAATGTAAGACCCTTTTGCGGGATATGATGCCGTTTATTCTTTGCCATCATTTAACCTCTTTCTTCTTATATACAGGAATGCCGTATTTCTCACGGATAGGCGTGACAAAATCATCCCACTTTTTGATTACATCCCGGTCGCTTTCCCGAAACTCACTTCTAACTTCGTCTGTGACATCATAAATGTTCCATTTCTTGTAGAAGCCATCTTTGAACTTTTCCGCTGCCCACCTGAAGCTCTTTTCTGATATTCCCATCTTCTCGGCACACTCAGCAGCGTTTCCTTCTACAATAAACTT
>JAZOWR010000107.1:0-36828 GCA_045659345.1 Ructibacterium sp. | reverse complement strand
TTGCGGACACACCTCTTTTATCCGCTTCTCACATTCCGCTTTTCGGGCGTATATTTGTCGGTAGTTCATATAAATAACCTCATTCAATCAACGGCAACTTATAATCAATATCAGATGGAATATTATCTTTCCACACATAACTGTTTTTCAGAATGTACTCATTGTAGGAAGTAGCGCTTTTGTTGGCTCGCATCTTTGCCTGTTCTGCCCAAGATTGCTTTTCTTCGTTGTCGCTATCCTTGTATTGCTCATAGGTCAGCTTGTCAGAGTTGTAGCTTGCAATCATTGAACGGCAGGTATCTTCCACTTTCTTTCTTGTTTCATAATTGGTCGCATCTTCCGCTTTTTGCACTGCGTGAAACCAATTATTCCAAACTGCCTTACCGCTGGGGGTTGCGCCAAAGAAAAGGCACAATCCGATAACGATAACGGAAAAAATGGAAATCAAAACAACACTTGTTTTACTCATTTGCGTTACCCACCTTTACAACAGGATCATCGACAACAAACGGAATATCGGAATACAGATATGTTCCTGTCCATTCGATATACTTTCCATCGGGAGTGAAGAAGAAAATACCGTTGTCATTTTCACCATAAGAGCCGTCAACATCTGCAACCCAATCATTATAGCAAGTATACGTTGCGCCCGAATTGTATTCGTAATATTCGCTATCGGGTGTCAAAAAGCTGTTAAGGCTGGAAACTTTTCCGTCAACAACAAAAGAGCCCACAACCGCACCGTTTTCTGTAAACAGAACGATGTAACCTAAAGGCTTTTCAACCTCACAGGGCAACATATTGGCTTTCTCTCGCTGACCGTTCACCCAATATGCACGGCGAATAAGGTTGTAACGCTCAAGGGAATAGTCAATGTCTGTCGGTGTAGGCTGATTTTCCTGCAATCTGTCGGCAACCTCCATCGTGTTTGCTTTATCGGAATAAGAGCCAGTTTTTTCAAATTCGCAAGCGGTCAAAGAAACAACCGCAATAATGCAAAGAATAATAGCAAGTAACTTTTTCATATTTTTATAACCTCCATATTTTCATAACCACCCCACCCCACAATGGAGCAGGGCGGTGTGTGTATTTATTTACCGATCAAAACGGCAGGGTCGAATCGTCATCATGCAACAGAGCGAAATCGCTTGCAGGTGCAGCCGTGGGAGCCAGCTTCTTTGTGGTCGGTACTTTGAAATCGCCATCCATAATCTGTTTGACGGTCTTGATGTCCTTTACAACCAACCGTGTGCCGATGCTACCGTCCTGCTTTTCGTATTCCTCCTCCTGCAAAGTCGCACCGAAACGGCAACCAACAAGAGCCTGCTCCTGCCAATTCCATTTAAAACCGGGGTTGCTTTCCTCGATGCAGTTGGTGAAGTGCTTGAACATTCCCAGAGCCTTTTCCTTGTAGGACTTGATCACATTGGCAAACCACTTGCCACCGCCAAAACGCTCGTTCTGCTTGGTGTAGTAACCCTTGAAATCGCCAACGGCAATATCATAGTCGATCTTCAGATAGTCGCCCTTGCCCTTGGCTGCATCATAGGGAACATCGGTCACGGCTACGATTTCCAGAATGTAACCACCGTTGCTGGGTCTTTCAAATTCACCGCTGGATGCCTTGATGTCGTCATAGTTTTCAATTACTTTCATTGTTTGTTTCCTCCTGTTTTTTTGAATTTCTTTTATTGTTTGCTTGAACCTTCATATTTACCCATCGGCAATTTGACGGCTCATAATTTCCATTTACATCAATTCGGTCAATCGTGCAATCTCCACGCTTTGCGTTAGGATCATAGCCGGAAGAATATGCCCAATTTTTGAATGTTTCATAATTGTGCCATTCGGGGCATACCGTTATTCCACGACCACCATAATCTTTGTAATATTTGTGTGTTTTTAGATAGCACCTCTGTTTAATGTTTCTCCAAATCGGGTACAATCTATCTGTAAAGTCTTTTCGTTTGTGCCCGTGTTTCAGGTTGGTTTCCAAAGCCTTTTCGACAATCAAGCAACCGCAAGATTTGGTGTGACCATTTCGCAGATTGCTGATTGAAACAACAGTTTCATTTCCACAATCACATTTGCAACGCCACAAAGACCGTGATCCAATTTCGCCACATCTTTCAATGGTTGTCAACTTTCCAAATCGCTGATTTGAAATGTCGATGTGTTCACCCTTTTTGATCGCTATCATCCTTTCCTTTGAAATGTAAGGGGCATTGATACCCGATTGTACGGGTATCAACTAAATATTCCCCTGTGAGCCTACATTGATTTCTTGCGTATGTTTCTAAACACGGGCATTTGGAACACTGCACATAATCCTCCGGGAAATAGATTGTTGCTTGTGCTTCGGTGTACCATAGACAACTATTCTGTGCCATCTTCACCGCCTCCAATGCCCCAATACTCACGGATCGAATCGTCAACCGCCTTCAAGTCATTATCAATCAAAGGCTTGTCAAACAGACCCATCGGGGTCTTAACCGTGTCCTGTCCGTTGTTCTGTGTGCTGAACATATACCGCCCGTCCTGTACCACAGTTTTCATAACAATGGTAAATCTGCCCTCCACGGTCACATAGTTGTCAAGCATCTTGCCGATGGTCTTAAAATGCTCCCGTCCGTCGTCTGCCTGGTCGCTGTGTCCCATAAAGTACACAATCTTGTCATCGGGCAGGGTAGCCGCAAACTCGATTAACTGATTGAACGATACAGCCATATCTGTGTACTTTTGGTAGCCGGTCTGCTTTGCAGTACGCATAAACTCATTGACCATCAAATAAGTCGCATCGTCAATGACAATGGATTTCTGCGGTGCTGCTGCGATTGCTTTCATAATCTGCTGGTAATTGTCGCTCTTGTAGGTTTTCAGATTATTACGGAACGGAAGCGGCTTGCCGGACACATTGACAATCGCCACATCGTCACGGCTGAAGTTCCGCAAACTGGTAGACTTGCCCGTGCCACTTTGTCCGTAGATCATAACCAAAACACTCATACTTTTTGCCTCCTTGTTTTTGTTTTACTTTTCCTTGATAAACAGCCGGTAACGGATATATGCGCTCATTGTCATACCAAGCTTTTCAGCCTCACGGAGAATTTTGTCTTTCTCCTGCTGGCTGACCGCCACAACCACACTTGTCTTGTGAACCTTGCTACGATCCTGCTCATACTTTCTTCCTGCCATTATTTCACCTCCTGTTCAATGACCGAATAATGTTCACTCATTTTAATTTGAATCATCCAATCTGCCGTCTGAATGTTTTTATCATTCTTTTCGGACAGATAGCCATAGATTTCACCGTTTCTGTCCCACAGAGCATAACTTCCACAATGAACATAGCATAGCCACCAAAATTTGATAGAATCAATCATCTTCATATCAATTTTGCTAACCACATTTTCAGCCCACGCCTTTTGAAGTGCCGAATTTTTCCTAAACCGTGTCAGTCCGTTTTTGTCTGCATACTTTGTGATTTGACTTGCAAACTTCTTCCTTTCTTCTTCGTTCAGTTCGCAATACAGGCTTTCGCATTGGTAATAACCGCCCTTAGACGCAAGGTTGTGTTCCGTGAAAAATTCCCTTGCAAGGTCGTGGAATTTTTGCTGTTCGGCTTTTACATCAAAATACTTTTTGTAAAAGTCGCTTTTGGGGTCAACTTTGAACGCAATTTCAAGCATTGGTTTTCACCTCCCTTTTATTCAGCCAATCGGCATAATTTTCTCTGCCAATAGAGCCGTCATCGTCCATAATGAAGCGGATGCAGGCAGGAAGGATGTCGACACATTTTCTGTATTCCTCCGTCAGAGCCGCTTTGATCGCCTCCACCCTTGCCTTATATGTGTCAATCATCAGCTGGTGGAAATCATAGCTAACATTATTTGGGCAATCCATACCGCCCAGCAGTTCGGACATTACGAAAATATCCAAATACTTCTCGTCCTTGTTCGCCTCGCAATACTCAAAGAATGTGTCATAGTTGATGGTTTCACGCAGGCACTTTTCGCACAAGCCGTCGTAAAGTTCATTCTCGGTGAATGCCTCGCCACACTCGCAGCAATCAGCGGCATCTTCAAAATCACCGCCACAATTAGGGCATACAAGGAAAATTTCGCTACCCATATACTCCCCATCAAGCCAATGGTTTTCCCTCACACCGCCAGCATCCTCATAATCGAACACATAGCCGCAATCTGTACATTTGCATTGTCTATTCATAATTGTTTGCCTCCAATCATTTTATTATTTCCAATATGACCACGCAATCGCATCCAGGACTTTCGATCCATAAGATGCGAATGTAGGCGTTTTCCCGTTTATATAAAACATACCTTTTGTTATGCTTCCATTGGATTTCTTAATGTAAACCCTTACTAGGCTACCCTTTATTTCGGGTAGCCGTTCAGTCACATCCGTGAAAATCAAATTTTCCTTTCCCATTATGCCACCAACATAGAACGAAGTTTGGAAATGTTTTCATTCAGATGGTCAACCAACATTTGGTCTTTCTGCACCCAATAATTCCAATCGGCATCCTCTTTTTCAATTTCCTTGGAGCGGTTGAGTGTTGCGATTGCAGATGCCAATTTTTCTTCCAACCGATTGATTTCAGTGTTAATTCTTCTTTTCTGTTCGTTAGTCATATTTTGCCTCCAGCGGTAGGTCGCAACCCTTAATTTCTGTAATCATTATAACACCGCCTCGACCCTTTGTCAACAACTATTTTACAAAAATTCTAAAAAAGTTATAAATATTTCTCTTTACTTTTTGGAATTGGTGTGGTAGAATAGTGGTGTCCAATATTGGGCGAATATTTTAAGGAGGCAAGTATATGGAATTTACAACAAAAAATGGCTCTGTTATGGTTTATGCAAAAACCGTGGAGCAAGAAGCAATCTCGCAGATTTTGGAGATGGCAAATTCGCCGTTGGGTGAAAATGCACATATTAGAATTATGCCAGATTGCCACGCAGGGGCAGGGTGCGTCATTGGCACTACAATGAAGATTACAGATAAGGTATGCCCCAACCTTGTAGGCGTTGACATCGGTTGCGGTGTCGATTTGGTTATTACGGACATTGATTTTGCAAGCAGGCTCGACGAACTTGACCGTGTAATCCGTGAAAATATCCCGTTTGGTATGGAAACCCACAAAACAGAAAAGCCGTGGCACTTTGAACGGTTGCGGTGTTGGGATAAACTTGATACAGATGCCAAAGAAAGAGCAAAAACCGCCCTCGGCACTTTGGGCGGTGGAAATCATTTTATTGAGGCATACCACGGAGGCTTGCTTTCTGTTCACAGCGGAAGCCGTAACATTGGCTATAAGGTAGCCGCATACTATCAAAAGTTGGCAGAAACACGGATCAAAGAACAAAACCAAATCCTGCTGAAAGAGAAAATCAAAGAAATTCCCCCAGCAGAGCGGCAAGAATGGATTGCTAAAAACAAGGTTTCCGTTAACCGTGATTTGTCTTATTTGACGGGTCAAGATATGGAAGATTATCTGCACGATGTAGCCATTATGCAACAGTTCGCAAATGACAACCGTTTTTCTATGCTTTCCGCAATCACAAAGGCAATGGGTGGCACAATCCGTGACCATATCAATTCTATCCATAATTACATTGATACAGAAAATATGATTTTGCGGAAGGGAGCAATTTCTGCACAAAGCGGACAGATGCTTGTTATTCCGCTGAATATGCGTGACGGCTTGCTTCTTTGCCGTGGAAAGGGTAATGCTGATTGGAACTATTCTGCACCGCACGGAGCAGGACGGCTTTATTCTCGATCCAAAGCAAAAGAAATTTTCACGGTCGAAGAATATGCCGAACAGATGCAAGGCATTTACTCCACTTGTATTAACGAAAGCACACTTGACGAAGCACCGTTCGCATACAAGGATTATCAAGAAATTATGGAGTGCGTAGAGCCTACCGTTGAAATTGTTGACAGATTTATTCCCATTTTCAATTTCAAGGCAAACTAAACAAAAAGGGCAACACCAAAAGCGGTGCTGCCCTCTTTTTTTATAGGTCTTGTACCTTGTCGATGAAAGTCGTGTACATCCTTGGGTGTAGTATCTTGACCGCCTCCACGAGTTCGTCCATCAGTTTCCAAACCCGTTCTGCTTTCCGACCATCAACCGCCTTTAGAAATTCGCTGTCGCCGTTGGTTTCTACATAGATTTCGACCTGTTCCATCGGTGGTGCGGAATAGGATTGCATCGGCATTGGCTGTGGGGCTTCCTGCGCCCGTGTAGGCTCACCGAAAAGATAGTCTTGTATGATTATCAAATCAGCAAGAACGGCTCTCTTGTTACCCGTGACAGGCTCTTGCATACATTGTTCAATCGCCTGTGCAACCTCCTTTTCGGTTATCATTCAATCAACCCCTTGTTATGCTCTTTCGAGTGCTTGCATACACCGTTTGAGTGCTTCACGCTCGGCAGGCTTCTGTGCCTGCTCCATCATTTCCTCAAGCTGTTCCATCATATATTCCTTGCCATCGTCACGGGAATAACCACCGCCACGATAAGAGGAATTGCCTCCACGATTGCCACCTCTGCCACCACGGGCATAGGACATATCGTCATCGTAGGACATACCGCCATCACGGCTGTATCTGCCCATTCTGCCACGACGGGCATAACGACCACGACCACGGGCATAGGAAGAACCGCCACGCTCGGAGTAGCCGCTTTCGTAGGAAGTGCCGTAAATACGACCCTCGCCCATATAGTGACCGTCCTCGGAGTAGCCGGTCTCTTCCTTCAGCACATCAATTTTCATAATGTTCTTTACGGTATCGGTCAGCTTGTGGATGCTCTCCAAGTCGCCCATAGACATTTTGCCAGACTTCTTGCCCTTTTCGGCATAGTCCTCCAGCTCGGCACACAGGAGGTCTTTCAGATCGTGCATATAGTGCATAGTTCATTCTCCTTTCGTTAGGCTACACGGTCAAAGATGATGTTTGCATTGGTAACATCAATGTCCGTGGTGTCGCTCACATTTTCAACGGATACGGTCACGCAACAGCCGCAGGGGATTTCAATGAAGGTGGTAACACTCACATTAAAGAAATCGCCAATAGCGGCAGGGGTGACGGTAGCAAGGGCGTTGCCCAGTTCTTCACCGTTAATGGTAAGTGCGATGCTGATAGGCTCAACCGTGCCACCAGTAGCGATGGCGATATTGCCATTGAAAGTCACACGGTAAACAGCCTTGTTGCAGCCGTTAGAGCCTTTCAAAAAGAAGATGCCGGAGGTATCTCTATGCTGGATGTAACCCTTGTGGCAAGCACGGCTACCATTGGCAAAGATTACATTTTCGTCCACAGCAATCGTCTGGACGGGAATTGCGGAATATTCCGCTGCCATAAAAATCATTCCTTTCTAATTAAAATCGGATTTTTTGTTTTTAATGTGCGATTTCAGAAAAATATTTTATGAAAACGGCATATAAAAACACAAAAATCGAAAATAAGGCGGCAGGGTATGGCAACCCCACCGCCTCGGTAAACAGCGTCAGCTATTCAGCCGACCATTTCCACAGTGGGAAAAGTAAGTCTTTCTATTCGATTAGAAAGAGCCGCAGCCACCGCAACCGCCAGCAGCATAGTTGACAGTGCCGCAGCAGTTAGTGGGGAAGGTGACCTGCTGGGGAGGCTGAACGATGTAGGCAGGTTCAGGACACTTGTCGCCCAGCTTGGAAATCAGAAACTCGTTCTGTTTAGCCTGGGAAGCTGCCAGCCGCAGAGCCTGGTTCTCGTCACGCAGAGCCTGCACCTTTTCATTGCTCATATAGTCAATGATACGGTCGCCCAGCTTGTCGATAGCCTGCAAGGTGTTGCAGTTGTAAGCCTGTGCGTCAAACCGGCTTTGCAGGTTCATCTTCTCTACATCGCAGCAGCAATCGCTGATCTGCTTGGAAATGTTCCAGCCGGTGCGCTCGATGCCAGTATTAACCTCACCGATTGCGTAACGGGTGTCGCAGCAGCACTGAGCCAACTGTGCGGACAGAGCGTTTACACCTGCCTGGTTCTGATAGCCAAGGGTACAGATGGCATTGTCAATACCACGGAAGTTATTGGTCAGGGTGTTGTTCAATGCGGTGAAGCTGTCAGCCAAACCATAGGTCTGCTGGTCAATCTTGCTGATAAGGGTCTGCTGGTCAACGGCAGCACGGACATCAGCCTGAGTAGCACAAGGTGCGCCATAGCCAGCACCTGCACCGTAGCCACCGCCAAAGCCGCCAAAGCCACGGCCACCGTAGCCAAACAATAAGAGGATGATAATCCACGCCCAATCGTTGCCAAACATACCATCGTTGTTGTTGCGACCACCGTTGTTGCCTACCACGGCAGCAACATCAGCCGCAGAAAGTTCAGAAACTCCAATAGACATATTGTGTTTTCTCCTTTATGAAAATATTTTATTTATGCTAAAGCCATTCCGGACTGGCTCGAACATCATCTAAAAGCACCGCTACCAACAATCTGCTGGGCGATTTGGGAAAGTTCGTTAAATTTCTGCTGTGACATCTGCCCACTCTGCAAAAGCCGCTCAACCTCTGCACGGGGGTTCTGCATTGTCTGTTTCAGCCGCCTTGCCTCTGTGACAAGCTGGCTCATAGGGTTGGTCTGCTGACCGTTCAAAGCATTAAATAGTGGTGTCGCCATCTTCTGCATCCTCCGTCAGTTTGTTTTTGCTTTTCTTCTGTGGGGCAATAGATGCCATTCTGCGCTCAAACTCGTCACGGGTGACAAACTTGTTGTCTAAATCGTCAAAAGCCGCCACAGAGCCACCAGCGGTCTGCTGTGCCGTTTCTGTGCGTTCTTTATACTCGAATACTCGCAGAGGTAACGGCATACCACTTGCATCTGCCGATTTTAGGTAAAATCTTTCGCCCTCGCTGTCCATCAGCATCACGGTGCAACCAGGAGCGACTAAAAAAGATTTTGCGCCAGCTTCGCCTTGAACCCAAACAAGTCCGTTATTGGTCTGCTGATTTGCGACCGACATTTGTGTCGGTTGCACTTGCTGAATAATCGGTTGCTGATTGAAACTCGGTGTGTTCATTTGGTCATAATATGTAGGTCTGTAAAAAGGTGCATAATAAGCCATTGTCAATCCTCCATTTTTTCAAAGTAGTACACGGGTGTTTCGTTTCTGCTATCCCAGCTATCCCACAAACAACCGTCAATGATAGTTGTTAGATGGCTACCCGTGCCGATCACAAATGTGCCTTGTGGGTGGTCTTTGCAAAAATCCTCTATTGTGTAGCAATCAGGGCAATCATCGGGAATTGTGCGTCTGCGAAAACCCTTATTTTTTAGATATGATGTAGTAACGGCATTGGCTGACGGCATATCTGCCATAAGCAGACCGAAAAGGCAAAGGTCAAGGTATGTTTCCATCCAGCCTTTATCTGTCGCTATGCCAATTGCCCTGATCGTACAATCTCCGACAGACTTTCCTTTGGGGTTCAAGTTTGTGTACTGCCACATTTTCGCCACCGCCTTTCTCAAATGCTGATTTCTCTATATATCCATCGTTCAGCAATTCACAGATGGTCGTATAAATTGTGACGAATGGCATAAGGCTGAATTTCGGCTTGCTTTTGATGTATTCTTCGATGGTCAAAAAATCGCCTCCTTTTCTGCTGAAAGCATAACAAAAAAGCCTACCGCAAACAAGAAAGTCTGCGATAGGCTTTTGATAAACTTTTGATAACAAAAAATCCCCTCCGTGGGACACATCAAAGAGAGGTGTGGAGGGGGTGTACTAACCACCTTTTCAGCCGGCTGGTGGCGTTCCTTCAATATTCTGCCTGCAAGAGGCTATGTTATAGGTGTTTTTCTAACCTATCCATCGCCTTGTAAACGATGTTCTTGACTTGCTGGGTGGATAAGTCGTATTTCTCTGCCAACCGTTCGTAGGTTGTTCCATTAAACAGCCGGTCGCTCAAAATCAGCCGATGCCGTTCATTGAAAATCCATTGGTCAATGAGGTATTGCAGTTCAGACCTTGACAGATTATATTCTTCGGTACTTTTCCGCAAGGTCTACCACCTCCATCCCGACCATTCGGGCAAAGTCAATTTCTTTCTGTACGCCTTTGCTCGGTTCGCTTGCCACGATCAGCACATCACAGACAGAAAGCAAATCAAGGCAGATTTCCAATTCTTCCGTGTAGCCGATTTCGCCATAGTCAAGGCAAGAGAAATTCAGCAGAGGGCAGACAACACAATGCGTTGGGTTTTCCATCTGCAAATCGTGGGCAATCTTTTTGACCCGTTCCATATTGGCTTGGTCGCCGCCGTATTTGTGCGCCAAATACAAAAGCATTACATAATCACCTTCATTTCCTTTCGGTTGCCTCGCAAGATGATTTCCTGCGGTACATAACTTGACGGGGTGAGCATCGCCCTTGCCGCATATCCACCATAAGCAAGCCAACTTGTCATAGAAACCACCTTGAACGGTTTCAAACTGACTTTATTGTTCTGCAAATCAATGGATATCTTGCTCGGTTGCGTGGTGTAGGCTTTATGCGTATGCCCCAAAACAAGGCAATCCATACCATCTACCACATAGCCGAATTTTTCGCCACGGTTGACCGCAGAGCCGGTAGAACCGCCACCGCCTGCACCGTGTGTTACAACAAAAGTGTATGTTGGGTTCAGTTTGCCGTTTCCATCTTTCTTGCCAAACCACAAACAGAGGAATGCCATATTCTCCCGATACAGATGTTCCAAATCCAGTTTGCACATAATGTCATAGGTTGGGTCATCGTCTGCATCTTTACCGCTTCTCCGTTCGTGGTTTCCGTTGACCGCACAAAGGATTTTGTCTTTGAGTGGTTTTAGCTTTTCAGCCATCTGCCGTTTTTGTTCCCTCGGTCGCATAGTTTCTTCAAAAATATCTGCGACACTTGAACGGGTACTATTATTGCATAAGTCACCGCCAAGGATGATATAACTGTTCGGCTCTTCCAAAATCCGCTTACAAAAATTATCCCATTCCGCTGTCAAATGCTCGGCTGCACCGAGATGGACATCCGAAATGGGATAAATCTTGATATCGTTATTTTCTGGAAAGTGCCGTGTGATGATTTCAAAATCATTCAGCAAAGCACTTACCTCCGTCTTACTCTAACGCCTTTTGCGTTGTTGTTTTTCTTCTTTTTAACCTTGACTTTCGCCCTCAGTCTCTGCGCCATTATTTACATCATTCCCATTACCAATAATATTGGTGCCTTGACCGTCTTGCTGGTAGTCATAGGAATATTCCAATGTTTCGTATTGGCTTTCATAAATCAGCCATCCAGCATTGCTTGCAAAGATTAAAGCGATGCAGACAATCAGCGCAATCCAAAGTCGCTTGATTTGCCGCTCCATCCTCGCCATAGACGATTCGTGCACGATATAGGGTACGCTTTCGGGTGCGTGGGCTTCCTTGCCCTTGCAAGTTTCACAGTTTGCCATAGTTTTTACCTCCTATTTTTCGTTGCCTCCATTTTGAAGGGGGAAAGGGGAAAGCAGACATGGAGGCAATATGCCTGCCACGGTGTTGCAATCACCGTCCCCTATTTGCTATTGTAACAGATTGAAAGATTATTGTCAACCACCAAAGAACATCTTGACCAGCATCGTAATGACACCGCCAGCGACAGCACCCAAAAGCCAAGTAATCTGCCCCAATTTGGTTTCAATTACCGCAAGCCGAACAAGGTCTTTATTCAACTTTGCCTCAAAACTTTCTGTGTTCTTTTGGCACTCTTGCCGGGTGACAAAAATCTCTTTCAGCCGGTCAATGTCGTGATCTTCAAGAGCCATGCACTACACACCGCCTTAAAAATGTTTACTGTCTGTGGGGTTGTTCACGATGCCAAATGCAACCAGCAAAGGAAGCATAACATCCAGCAAACCATCGACCGTGCCGGAAATATCTACGCCACCAAATTCCTTGACGCAGAAAACAACCAGTGCGCCGATGGACAGCCACACCGCCCAAGACTTAAAACGATTCAAAAATTCTTTCATAACAACATTACTCCATTCCCAACAGTTTACGCCAAGTTTTGTTTTTAGCGGTGATTTCACCATCTGCCCAGCAATCATTTTCTGCCTGGAAATCATACACAGCAGCAGAAAACAAAGGTCCGGCAACACCATCTGCTTTTCCAACATTGGTGTAACCCAAAGCATATAACCGCTTCTGCACAGCCAGCACGGCCTTGTGTGTGCGGTTTTTTGTCGCAGACAAGGTTACTGTCTTGGAAAGTGTTTCCGGGCCAGCAATGCCGTCCACAACCGCACCACAAGCATTCTGCACATCCCAAACAAAGTCAAACAGGCTATATCCATTTTCCTTCTTTTCGGAGTTCACTGATTTCTTTTTCTCCAAACCAAGGAACTCTGCAGCTGCCTTTGCGTAAGCCTCACCCAGCTTCTGCAACTCAAAGTTATCGTTCCAGTCCCGGATGTCCTTGAGGTTGTCCACGAAAGCGCCCTCGTTCAGAACAGCAGGCATATTGGTGTTTTTAAGCACACCCAAGTCCGGGCGATATTTCACACCACGGCTGTTCTGACCAATAGCCTGGACATACTTATCGAAGACCTTGCCAAGATTTACACGATTCTTGCTGTAGACCAGCGCCTCATAGCCATCGCCCTTACCAGCGTTGAAATGGTTGGACACAAACAGATCCGCACCCCAGGCATTGGCATCATTGCAAATGGCTGTGAGGCTGTCCATCGTGCCGGGATTCATACGAGTTTCGCACTCATAGTTAGCCAGCAGATACGCACTCATATACTGGGACACCTTCACATTCAGCTTACGCTCGGTTTCGTAACACACAGCGCCGGGATCTTTGTCAGAATGCCCCGGATTGATATAGATTTTTTTCATAGTTTCTGCCTCCTTACTGATTCAAATAATATAAAATCTGTGCATCTACATAGTCCTTTGACGGAACATCCGTATTGTTACCGCTATATTTGTCACCTTTAATAAAATACAAGCGGAATCTTTGTGCGGAATAAGACTTTCCATCAGCACCAGTAATGTTGGTAACAATAGAATTTTCAAATTTTGCTTCACCTTCGGTGCAGGCAGAGCAAACTACATAAGTGTTTCCCCACAGCTGCAAATACACAACCTTACCTGCCTGGATCAGCGCATAAATCTGTTGGCTTGTATGGCTTGGTGTGTTTCCATCTACCGTGACGATGACAGCCTTGGTTTCCGCAATTTTTGCATCCGCTTCGGCTTTGTTGTACACATTCTCATAAATTTCATCTGTTGCCGCAACCAAAGCATTGGCTACTGCCTCGCCTACTGCCCAATTGATATCCTCATCGTGCTGTTCTTTTGTAACAACATTCAAAGAATAATCGCCAAGATTTTCATCCTCACGGATCACATCGAGGTCTTGCAAATTTTGGATAACGACATTATTTGCCACTGATTCGATCACCGCATTGATGTTTCCATCGCTATCAATGTCTGCTGCGATGATTTGTTCTACCTTGGCAGCAAATTCTTCATCTGTGATGCCACCGGGGGTTTCCAAACCTTCAATAGATTCTTGAAGTTCTTTTATTTTTTCACCAGTTACCTTTGCATCTGCCGCTTCTCCGCTGTTGGAAAGTGTTTTGTCGATTACAATGTTTTCCGGGTTCTTCCTCAATCCTTCTAACACGCTTGAAAAAGCGGTATAATATGCGGTCGCTTCTTCACTATAAAATCCGGGAACTTCTTCACATAAATACGGAATATTCCAAGAGCCAATCTGTCCGCCGTCAACTTTAGACAAAACAAGACAAAAGAATCCGTTTCCAGGAGCAGCAAGCATTTGAGGAATGATTTCCACAACGACCCTGTCAGTGCCAACCGCAAATGCAGACTTTTCTCCAATGTCTGTATAGTTTCCTTCACCGCTGTCACCCTTATACCAAGCAGAAAACATAGAACCGCTGGGGATGGAATATGGCAGGTTCGATTCCTTGAAAACGACCTCAAACTTTCTACCAATATCGCCCTGCTTTGTGTAAATGGTAGGAATGATCCCTTTATTTGAAATATCAATATAAATTGTTTGCATTAAATTCCTCCTCATTGACCTACAAGGGTGTATGTTCCATCCCCGTTTGATTTCCACGAAATAGATTTACCATTTATTTTGTCTGTTGTCAAAGAAACAACCTTATCGCCGTCGATGGAATAGGACCCGTGGACATAACCATCATTTCCCAAAAGCTGGAAATGTGCGCTTCCGTTGCTTGACCCATCTCCGTGTATCGCTTGCACAATTGCGCTTGTATTGTCACCATTGCCATAATTTTTGTTTCTATATTGTGAGATAATACCCAAAGAATTAAAATTGTCACCAAAAACTTCTGACATACTGTGCAAGGTCGTTCCGTTAATATCTTTGAACTCAAGCAAACTATAATATGCTCCAGATCCAGCAGGTTTGACACAACCAACATAAAACAGAGTTTTTGCATTAACAGCATCACCACGAATGTTTATGCCGTTTGTGGAAATGCCAGTGTTGAAGGTTGGCATTTTTTTATTGCCGCCAGCAAGGTCTATGGACACCTTGCCATCATCCGATTGCAAAGTTCCCGTTTTGATTAGCGAAGCATCAAGTGTGCCTGTGGTAATAAAATCTGCAACAAAGTTTCCATCAATAGTCCAGGCGGATTCATACGGGCCACCAACACCATTGTGAGAAAAACCAATGCCGGATTGACCTACACGCATAACATTTACGGCCGTTTCTGCATCTTGCGTATCCATAAATAAAATGTCAACGATGTTTCCGCTTTCATCCTTTCGGAAATAGGCATATCCTTTTCCATTTGTCAGCCAAGCGGTAGCGGCCTCTTGCACCTTTCGCAAATCACTCTTTGTGGGTGCTTTTTGTATTTCTTGCTGCTGGTTTGCAATAGTATCAGCAATGTTTGCACGGACAGAGCCAAGGGTTACAGACTTCACACGCTCTGCAAGTCCATCATAAACCAACTTGACAACCTTTGCGGTAGCAGACACATTCAACGCAGGAAACTCTACATTTACAGTATCAAACAGGCTGACCCTTTCAAGCAAAGCAAGGTGCTTGTATTCCTCACTCTTTGACAACTGCTCAAAGGATACAGACCAAGAAACAGAAGGAACTCCGATGTCATTGTTTTGGATATAGCTTTGTGTTTTAGATCGAAGTTGGTCAATCGTAGGAGCATTTTCAAACTCTCCAGAAAGGTCAAGCGTGCGAATCTTTACAAAGTTGTATGTTCCAGGTGCCTTTACAATCTTTTCGGGCAATTCCACAAGTTCAGATGTTCCATCTTCAGCCTCTTTCATCCAATAAGGATAAATGCCAGTTGCCACATTGGAACAATTTTGATCTTGCTGGATATCCGTCAAATTTTTGCCATATCTAATTGATACACCACGGTTATACCCTCTGTTTTGATGTAATTTGACGGTGAAGTTGTCAAACTCATACTCACCGCCATACACATCAAGTATAGAACCTTCCACACCACCAAGACGAGAACGGATAGAAGCTGGAGCATCAACACTAAACTTAGTAGACACTGATTTGTCCGTCCAAAAATTGAAGGGGCAATCTATAACAGCGTTGTTTTTTAGTCCTGCGAGCGCACCAATGGCAGTAGAAGCGGAAAAAGGCTTCACAGGGATGCCAGACAGGTCATAAGAAATATGTGCCGCTAAAACGGTTACTATGCCATTCATAGGCTTGCTGATCGCATACACACGGAACAGCTGTGTGTCACGGAACTGGTCGGCTTTTGCCTTGATAATTGCTCTGTCGCCAATCTCTGCAAAATGTACGCCATCCATAGGATAGGTCATAGCTAACTCAAATGCGCCATTCGCTTCTTCTGTGACTTCACAAGATACACAAGCGGAAAGAATACCGATGCCGTTATGGTTAAAATTCGTTTCCGTTGCACTATATAAAATAGGGTAGCTCACAACTCCCACCACCTCGGTATAATTTCCACTCGCTCAATGCCGCCGCTGAATGCTACGGGAATTTCACCATCTCCAAAAACGGGGAAAACAGGGGCATTGATATTCAAGTTTTGGTTTCCGTTATCATTATAGGCGTTCTGCGTGTCGCTGTCAAGGTAAAGAGTGCCGTTGAGTGCTTTTACCTCAACCACGCAATCGCCGATTGTGAGCCGTCCTGCGCCCTGCCCGTGCAGAGTGATAAACGGCAAAGCAACCTGTCCATACTGGTTAAAAAGTGAGCCGCTGGCAGTAAACACAACAGCATTTTCACCAGCCTTGACGAATCTCTGTGGTTTGCAATCAAAACCAATCTCAAACGGTGCAAGTGTCCGCAACCGCATAGCGATCTGCGGACTATTCTCCACCCTTGCCATCCAATAATGGTCTGGGTCATCGCTTGTTTCCAAGCGACGATACCCCTTTTTGCCCATTAAAAACCGACCAGCTGAGGACACAGCCTTTTCCACATCTTTCTGCAAGCAGAAACAGGATGCAGAACCACTTCGATTTTCATAACTGCCAGTATAGAAAACCAAATCACCGTTGCGACCAAGGATTGTCTGCGCCTCGACAACGGGTACGGCCTCGCTAAACTCAATTGGTGCTTGCAACTGAATGCCAACAGACCTTGCATCGATGCCGTCAATATAGAATGTTTCATTAAGCATAAACAGCTGCCCTCCTGTCGGTCATATTTTTGATTTCCAAGGCGATTGCAGAGGCGAGGCTCTGTTCGTCTGTATAATTTGCACCATTTACGGTAATATTCACACTGCCGATGGAAGTGCCACCAAAAGCACCGCCAGCCGCTCCTGCGCCAACTTTGCGAACGGAAGAATTGATGCCAACAGAAACATCGTCAAAGTTCATAGAATCTTCCATATCATCTTTAACACCAGCAAATTCGTCATCAAAACCTGCGCCAAAGCCTTCGGCAGTAAATCCGCCTATTTTTTTGAACACTTTTGACGGAGATGCGATGCCCAAAATATTTTTGGCTATTCCAATCAAATCGCCAAACAGACCCTTGAACCACTCAACCAAATTGTTCCAAACATTAGAAATGCCTGTTTTTATGCCTTCTATAATGTTTTTGCCAATTTCCTTCCAATCCGTTTGCGTTAATTTGTCCCAAAGTTGTTTTATCAAATTTGATGCTCCGCTAATAAGTAAAGAAGATCCGGAAAGAAGTCCCTGTACGATTGCCAACACAATTTTTACAGCCATATTTATCAACATTGCAATGTTTGCCGGGTCAAGTATATAATTTACAAGTTGCATTATAAGCTGCGTTGCGGCATTTACAAGTTGCGGAATTGCAGCCACCAGTCCGTCCATAATTGTCAAAACAAGGCTCAGGCACATAGACAGAACCTTTTCGATGTTGCCAGGTTCTGTGATAAAATCAACCAGGTTTTGCACAAGCAAAATTGCCGCATTTATTAGTTGTGGTAAATTATTCACCAAACCAGTAACAATGCTTTCTATTAAAATGAGTGAGGCACCAAGGATTTGATTTAACATATCTGGACTTGTGAGCGTTGTTACAAGTTGTGTTATCACACTCACTACGGTTGGAATTAAGGTCGGCAAATTGTTTGCAATGCCGGTCGCCAATGATACAAGCAAATCCAAACCGAGTTGCAAGACTTGTGGTAGCAAATTCAAAATTCCGCTTGTCAGTTGTGTTACGATTTGAACCGCTCCATCTACCAAAATTTGATAATTATCCTGTATGCCCTGAATGAGCGATTGAACCAAACTAACAGCCGCGGTAATTAAAGAAGGGGCATTATTTACCAAGGCTGTAACAACGGTATTTAGCAAAGACGGAACAACCGCTATAACAGCGTTTGTCATATCTGTTGCCGCTGTGATCAAAGATGGTACAACCTGCTCAACCAAACCAGGGAAAATCTCGATAATTTTCGGTGCAACACCACCGATTAGCTTTACGATGCCACCCAAAGCCGTTTCAATAGCGGGTAGAACATTACCGATCACGCCAAGGTTGCTTTCCGTGCCGTCACCAACGATGGTTGTAACGAGGTTGTTTACCAATGCTTCAATGTCTGCATTATCATTGGAAAGTCCTGTGACAAGGTTTGTCCAAGCCGCTTTCATAGAACCGACACTGCCGGAAATGGTTGCGCCTGCCTCTTTTGCGGTTGTGCCAGTAATTCCCATCTGTGTTTGCACAACATTGATAGCCTTTACAACATTGTCAAAAGACAAACTGTTTGCATCGATGCTGGAATCAAGTGCGGCTGCATCGGCAATCAGCCGTTCCATTTCGGTTTTTGTGCCGCCGTAGCCGAGTTTTAAGTTATCAAGCCATTTTCTACCCTCGGTTTCCCGATATTTTTAAGGGGATTAGACTATATCTTCACCCTTTGTAAGGGTGGTGCGCACTTCCACCGTCGTATCAATAGACGGTGTACTCGGTGACGAGCCGATAGTCGTTACACCTTCCTCTTGCGAGGCTTGGCACGGGATAGCCATAGCACAAAGCCGTAGGTTTCCCCCGTTAGCAGGATTCCTCCCACACCCCTGATAGGGTTCACGCACGCTCACTACATAATTACTTATGCAGCGGACACTAAATTTATCGTGTAGTTTTGCTTTGCAAAACCTTGGTACGCATTTTGGATAAGTCCCATATCCGTACCCATCTTGTTGGCGTTGTCGGACATATCTGTTACCGCCATATCTGCATATTTTGCCGCTTTTTCCGTATCTCCACCAAGCGATTGCAAAAGGCTTGCAGAAAAGCCTGTGACCGTTGACATATACGCATTTGCAGAAAGGCCGGAACTTTTGTATGCCTCATCTGCATAGGCTTTAACAGTGTCGGCATTGTCCTTAAACAATGTTTCTACACCGCCAACTAATTGCTGATATTCTGCATAGTTATTAACAGCAGCCGTAGTTAATGCCGTGATACCAGCCGCAGCAGCACCAACAGCTGCCGTTCCAATCTTTGCCGCTGTCGAAAGTCCCGTTCCCAATCCGCTTGTGATTTTGGAAATTGTGCCGCTTGCTTCATCTTTTGCGCCAATTTTTACGAATAATTCAAATAAATTCAACTTTTCACCTTCTTTTTGAATTTATTTCAGTTTGTTTCTTATACCCTCGATAATGTCATCAGCCGTTCTATTATCGACAGGTTTCGGGTCAAGAATGTCTTGCAGTTTGGCTTCAATGTACGATCCACCGCCCATTTTGGCTGTGTTCTCGGTCATAATCCGCAAGCATTCCGCATAGTAAATCTTTACTGCCTTTTCCTCTTGTTCCTTTTGAAAAAGGGATATGCACAAATCCTTGGCATATCCCCATCCAAACATCTTTAATTTTACTGGTTCAACAGAGGCAAGACCTCTCTTGACAGCTGAAGCAGGGAGGGCAGAACAGATGTAAAAAAATCGATTGCAACCTCATTGGAAAACAGCGTTGCCATAGTCTTGAATGTGTTGGGTGCTTTTTCACCCTCATCCAAAACCCACAACTTGACAAACAGCTTGCCAGTATCGGCAGGATATTTTACCATAATGTTCTCAAGAATTTTCTTAAAAACCGATTTCCTGTCGCCCTTTACCTCATTTTCGTCAACCTCGATATTCTTAATCTTGTCAACAAAAGGCGTGATTTCGTCAACCAACCGATATGCGGCAGGCAGACAAACCTCATCTTCGCAATCAAACAAAAATCTTGCCATTGTTTTACCTCCTAAAATTTGTGTTTAGTTAATTATTCCTCTGCGCCTTCCTGCACATAGAACTCCATAGGAACTTTATTCTGATCCTTGATGGAAGGATGACCAGCAAGGGCAACAGAAATCTGACCCTTGCCGTTCTTGGTGGTCTGCAAAGAAAAACCATCAGAAGAAAGTGCGTTGATCAGACGGATTGCAACCAAGCCGCCGTCAGAACGATCACCAACCCACCACACATCGGCAAAGTCGGTGTCCTTCAGGTCACGACGGGGAATGATTGCACCGTTCTCTGCACCGATATCAGCAGCACCCAAAGCCATACGAATGACCTCTGCGGTGGTATTCAGTGCAGTAAAGCCAAGAGAACACTCGTAAGAATCGAGGTGCATCAACTCTTTAGTGCCGTTGGGAACATTGTCCACATCTTCGCCCCAATCGCTGTAAGTGGGTACGCAGGTGGGATTGATGCCGCCAGTAGTGGCGCAGATAATATCCTCGTCAACCAGTTCAGGGTTTGCGGGGTCAAAAGACTTCAGCAGAACACCAGCGTCCACCTGAAACTCGTCGAAAACATCCTGGGAAACAACAGAAAATCTACCCATTATATCTCCTTTCAATGAGCCGTAAAATACTCAATCGTTACATTCAAATATTTGCGTTTGATAAGGTCATCGCTTTCATCGCCCATATTCTGTGCGAACGGTTGACCTCGTTTAATCCAAATGCGACCGCCGTCGCACTTGATAATCTTACCGCCCAAGCCGATATGGGCAGAAATTTCTTCTGTTTTGGCATTGATAGCCGTCCAGCTTTCGCCACGATACCACAGAGAGGCGGTAGCGGCAACATCACGATCAAAACTGTCTGTGACAAGTTGATATGTCACATACGGGAAAGCCGCATCTTCCGGCACGGTGTTTTCCTCATAGGCGGTCAAGCCAAAGCCAGACCAAAACTGGTAAATTGCAGCCGCTTTCGTCATACAGGAATCCACTCCTCTGCGGAAACTTTTGCAAATCGGAAGGTTGCACTATCGGGGGTGATTTCATCGTCACCGTCAGATGTAATGCGGAAAACTTTTCCATCACGCAACCTGCGGATTACATCGTGATATTCCAATTTTGCATTGATGGGGCAAATTACAGAGTAAAGACTTGTAACCCCTTGCTTTTCAGCAACCTTGGCTTCCAAAGAGGAATTAAAAGTGATAGCCGCCTTAAAAGATGCACCGTCAACCCAAACAGCCGGGAGAAAGCCACCCTCGCCGTCAGGCTCACGCTTCTTTTCCATCAAGACGACATCTTCCATCGCTTGTGTAAGTAGGCTCATTACAGTTTCCTCCACTTATTCAGACGGCTTGCAAATGCTTTCTGCCAGCCAATAGGCGCACCGTTTGTATCGGTTGCTTTGGTGTACGAATAGCCACCAAAACTCTCTGCGGTGAACGGGGACGCCTTGCCAGCATCGCTATCATTGTATGCCTTGATTTCAGCGGAAAGGGCGATCAGCGTAGGAGGCACCGCCATCGCCCAAACCGCCCCCTCGAATACCTCATCCGTCAAAGATGTGGCAGGGTATTGGTAAACTCCGTCATTAAAGACAGAGCCAACGATACGGAAATATTGACCCTCCTGCAAAAAGTCCAGCGGCGCAATGCTTCCACCGCTGATAGTAAATGTACCAAAATGTCTACCATTCGGCACTTCAAAATAATTGCGGATTTCCGCACAAATTTCGGTGAGCATAAACGCCGCCTTTCCTTATTCTTCGTCTTTCTTTTTCCGTGTCCGCTTCGGCTTTTCTGCGATTTCTTCAATCAGCGGAATGCCCAGCCGGTTCTTATCGCTTGCCAATTCTGCGATCCGTTCAGCATCAACCTCAACGCCATTGTGGGGGAATGTATCCCCCACGGAATAGGCGTGATTTGCGTTTAGATCATAGAACCGCTTTGTTACCTTGTACATCAAGCACCAGCGATAGTGCCGACAACAATGCCGTCCTGACGCTCGGGGAAGAAGGTCACACCAGACATAACCAGGTCAATGACACGGGCGGTATCCTTGTCGGGATACTCGTTGATGCCGATGTAGCCGGTCTCGTCGGTGGTAAGGCCAAAGGCAGCCTTGATGTCACCTGCGCCAACATTGACATAGTACAGAACAATGTTATCCTTTGCGGTAGCATAATACTTGCCAGCAGGAACATTGCTGTTCAGGAACACATCGCCCAGACCCAGGAAGTTCTTGATGTAGTTCATACCGAACAGGGTCTGCATCTCAACCTGAGCAGTACCAAGGTAGTCAGCAACATCCATAGGATTCAGGAAGTACACGGTTTCAACAGCATCATCCTCGAACAGAACAGCCAGCTTGCCCCAGCCATTAGCCAGTGCAGCCTGCAGGCTTGCGCCGGATGCAGAGCCAGTACCGGTAGCCATAAAGGTGAACAGATCGCCACGGATGGTCTTCTGAATGTCCTTAACCATCTTGTCGGTGGTAGCACCAACAGCCTGGTCATAGCCGCCCTTCAGAATAGCCTCTGCGGTAGTACCCTTGCGCCACTTGTTCAGCTTGACCTCACCGACGGGAACTTCGGTAGTCTGATACTTGGACAGGGGGATCAGTTCGCCTTCAGCAACATTGCCACTCTCCAGAGTGCCGGTCACCTTCAGCATCTTCAGGCTTGCGCCCTCCTGAACAGCGATCTTGCGAGTAACGCCCAGAGCCTCGGTCAGCTTCTGCAGGTTGCCAGTAAACTGCAGGTTAAAGTCAGCCACACGAACACGAGCCAGGTCAGCCTGCATAATGGTATTGTTTTCAGCCATTTGTAAAAATCTCCTTTAATTTTAGTTGTCGGTCAGACCAAACAAATGGGGATTTTTAGCCATTTCTGCACGGCGTAAACCACCGTCCTTAATAGCCAAAATTTCCTCCTTGGTTTTGCCTGTGCCTGTGCCGTTGTTTGCCGGGGGGTTGGAAGTCTTTGCCCCGGTGGTGGTTGTGGTAGTCACATATTCTGCCCATTCTTCCTTGGCAGACTTGATGTGGTCACTTGCGCTCTTCAACTTGCCGTCTGCTTCAAGTTCAATCTTGTCCCATTCGGCATACTTGATGGCTTTCTCAATGCCCTTTTCGCTCAAGCCAGCGTCCTTCAAAATGGTGCGATATGCGTCTACCTTCTTGCTGTGGGTTTCCTTTGCCTCTACATCCTTTTTGTAGGTGTCAAAATCACCCTTCAGCTTGTCGTGCTTTTCCTTCCAGCCATCGTCGCCTTTGGCTTTCAGTTCGTCCAGTTCCTCACGAACGGACTTCAGCTGGTCAGCATCCTTCTTGTAGTTATCTCTGTCTGCTTTCAGAGAATCCACAGTTTCAGAATGTGCCTCAATGATTTGGTCAATCTTTTCTTCTTCGATGCCCATTGCTTTCAGCATCTTGCGAGTAAGTGCCATAAATACAATCTCCTTTGCTTCGTTGTCGATACTTTGACTTTCGATTGCATAAATATTTGGTTTATACACGAATATTATACAACAATTTTTCGGTTTGTCAATGCCCCCATAAGTTAGGCGTTTTTCATACTATCTTCCAATAGCCGTTTGTACTCTGCGGTGTGTTCCGTGGCGGCTCTTTGGAGCATATGAACGCCCTTTCTACCACGAGCCCCTAACTCCACGGGAGCCCCGTAGCTGACATTAGTCCCGATGTATGCCGCCTCGTCATCTGTGGCGTGGCTTATGGAATTTCGCAATCTGCCAGTATCAACAGGGGTTTCTTTTTTTGCGTGACCTTCTGCCACCAATCCGATGGCCTCCAAGCCACGCTTTTTCGCCCGTGCCAACGCTGACAAAACTTCCTCGGTGTTGTCTTTGAATGTGTAACTCATTTTCGCACCTTCTTAAACCCTTTGACCACGGCAGCCATAGAACAGCGGCAATTATAGACATTCGCAGGATGTGCTTGTGGGTCGCCAGGAAACATAATTTCTCCGAAATCATTCTTGAACGGCTTGTCTTGCGGAACGGTTTTCCCGTCAAGGTCTGCGTGCCAATGTCGAGTGCGGCTATCATTTGTAGCAATCCATTCCTTATCAAGGATTATGCCGTCAGCCTCTGCCCTTGCATAGCTATCTTGTCGTCCTTGATTTTCCGCCCCCGTTACAATAGTTCGTGCCGATCTAATCGCTTGCGTTTTGTTCATTTCTTGCACATTACGCAACCGCTTTGCAATCTTATCCATACTTTCGCCTTGTAAAATGCCTTGCAAGGTTTCAGCATTGATTTTTTTCATATTCCACGGAATATCCTTTGCCGGGTCAAGTTTCTTGTAAGGAAGCAGGCTCGTGTCTGTGGCCGCCAATCGTTTGACAGTATCAGCATCCACCAAAGTAAAAGAATAGCCACCTACGCCATCCACGAAGCCAGCAAGGGCATTGTAGTTGATAGCATACACTTCTGGCAATTCTCCGTTGACATAGGCAAGGGCGGTTTGGTTGACATTCAACAGTTGCTTGGCGCATTGTTCTTTCATTTCCGCAAACCGCTTGCCATACATTACCTTGCCTTTTCGCCATTTCTTGTATTCGTCCTCGGTGATTTTGCCTTGTTCCAAAAGTTTCCGCTTGGCTTCGTCCTGCTTGGCAAATTTGGAAAAGTATTCGTCCGCTGTCTTTTGGATTTCCTTTTCCGCCCTGGAATAAATGGCAGACAGCCGCTTTTCCATTTCTTCCAGTTTTTCGTCTGTTAAACGGTGCGCTTTGTCTGCCATCTGTTATTATTCCTCCACGGGTTCATTGTTCTGCTGATTTCGTAGTTCTTCCAATTCCACTTCCTGCTGCTTGTATCGGTCAGCCGCTTCAGCATCTTTGCGCTTTAGCACTTCCTGTGCCTTGTCAGCATCGCCCAGCAAGGTCAAAATCTTTGTGGTGACATATTCATCGTCAAGATATTCAGCACACTGCAACACCATTTCCAGCAGTTCGCTTTGGTTGGACATCTGCGAACGTGTGTATGTCGGTTCGTCCTCAATGCCAGCCAATTCCAAAATGCCCTGGATGAAATCGGTCACTTGATATTCAAACTGATCTGTTTTTTGATTGATAGGCTCATAAGCCGCTACAATCTGCGTAGCGGTCACAGAACCAGCAGAGATACTTTCTACACGCAATGCCATAAAGTCGGCATACAGACGGTCTGTGAGCCTTGCGATGGCTTCAGAGTTGGCAGCAAACGGAACTTCCGCTTTGTGTGCCTCTGCCTTTGAGCCTTCGTCCGTGTTATCCATCTTTGCAAAGTGGGTCACTGTCAGCTGCTCAATGAATTTTGCAACATCGGCATCGCTCATGCCATCGCAGTTGGTCAGCACCCAATACAAGAACTCGCCGCTGGACACATTGTTAATCAAGCCGGACACCATCAAGTCATAGGCATCAATCGTGCCACGGTTGCCTACAAGGTCACTCTGTCGGTTTACATTCCACAGAGGCACAATGGGGAAACCGGGGTAGTTTTCGCCAATTCGGTCATACACGCCCTCAGCCTTTGTGCTTTTTGTGGTTTCCTTGTATGCTCTTTTCGGCTCAAGAACTTCAATGTCTTTGTCTTTTTTCTTTACATAGTTCGTCAAGCCATCCAGTTCATACAGGGTTGCGTGAAGCGGCCTATTGTCATCAATCTGCCAAAAACGGATACCGGCTTTTAGGCTTCCGTCATCCTCGTCATACAACGGTACGAACATAGTCAAGTCGAAGCATTCAAGATGGTTATTGTTCCAATAGCCAAACGCAACGCCACCATTTTTGGCGTGAGTTGCAACATCTTGAACGATCTTGTCAAAGTCCTTGCCCAGTTTGTCTTTGGTTGCCTCTTTCTTGCCAAAGGTCACACCATTGCCCAGCAGGTAGGACACCGCCTGTGTGGTGAAATAGTTGTACCAATTTGATGCAATCTTGTTATTGGGCGACCAAACATCGGGTACTTTCTGCCCAAACTGATTGTAAACAAATTTCTGATACCGCATAATCGTGGGGTTTTGATGCTTGTAGTACAGTTCCGCATCATAGGCTGTCTTGTACAGGTCGCTCCCCTTATGCTCCCGAATAGCGGACAGAACAAACTCCATCCGCTGTTTTTCGTTTTCGCCAATGTCTAAAAGGTCATTGTAGGTGTATATATCAACCACGCTCCCTTATTGATTATCAATCACGAATATATTTTTGCTTAATAACGCTGTGCGATTTGATTTCACTGTCAATCTCGAAAATGTCGCTGTAAATTCGTGCATCTTCATCATCGCAGATTGTCAGCTTGTGTTCTGCCGTTCCTTGCTTTTCGATCTCAATCCACCAAATAGCAAGTCCGTCTTTGGGATAGCCAACACGAATTACTGTACCGTCAAGGAAACGGATACGCACATCGTGGTCATAGCACCCAATTTCGTCATTTTTGTATTGGCTGTTTTCGATTTCTACAAGGTCATCACTTGCGCCATATACTTTTACCATGGTTTGCCTCCCCATTAAATTTTATTTTGGGACAGGGATTTGCACCCTGTATGTGCCGTTCTTGGAAGGTTTGACTGTGCGTTTTAGCGCACACGGCACTCTCCCTTCTTCAGCGTCTACCTATTCCGCCACCCAAAACCATTACATAAAAATCGGTGTGTAAGTGCTTGTTGCCGTGTCGTTTCTGTTCCACAACTTGCGGATCAGCGATGCCAAACTATCGGGGCAATCATCGTGTTCTGCATTTTCGTTGTAGTCGCAGATTTGGTCAATGTATTCTTTGTCCGTTCCTTGCACAAAAACTACATTTCGCCATTCAGCCTTGAGATAGCTTGTTATCTTCAAAAACTTGTTCATACTTTCGTGGTAAATGTTGACCCTTTCGCCTTTTTTGCGTAGGTCTTTACCAAGATATCCTTTGTCCGCATTGTTTTCGCAATGTATTCGTCCAGCATTAAAGGCTTGTCGAAGTTTGATTATTTCCGCTTCAACATCATCAATATGCTTTCTCCAACACCTGCCGTAAACATAGTATTTGCCATCCTTTTTTCGGCAAATGGTAAATGCTGTCCAGTCCTCACCATCGTAAGCAGCATCAATGTGGCATTCGCCCTGTTCGACCAAAGACGGGTCTGCTCCAGTTTGCGGACTATCAAAAATAACATCTTCAGCGGCAACAATACGCAATTCATAGTTACAAGCAAACAAAGAAGCTGTCATACTGTCTTTGATTTTCTGCAACTGTTCTTCACTTATCAAGCCTGTGCGGTGATAATCGTAGATGTGTATATTGTCCATCAAGGTAAACACATCATCCTTGTGCCATTTTGTTCCCAGGTTGATAATTCTGCCGCCTCTGTTGCGAATGTTCTGCAACTCTTGGTACTGCAACTTTGTGCGATCTCTTTCAGCCTTGCTTATTCTGTCTGTGACATTGCAAATATCGTCCGTTATGACTATTTCAGAGTGCTTGCCGGTGATAGAGGATTTCAAGCCAATGCCAAGCAATTGTGATGCACCCATTGGCGATGTCCACAGGTTGGTGCTGATATGATCCTGCGCTTCTTCTGTCATCGACAAATTGACACCGTGCAACACAACACACAAATCATTCATTATTGGCGATTTCAATATCTTTGTAACCATTCGTATCATTTCTGACACATCGTTGTCGGCTTTACGCAGGAAGATAATATTCTGCGTTGGATAAAGAACCATCATCAAAGAAATCGCCACAGAAAGGCAGGAGGACTTGTAGGCGGCACGATGCGCCATAAGTGTATAGTCGCCCTCGCCCCAAACCATTTCCCTTATCCACTCTCCGTGTATAGGTTTTAGGTCTTTGAAGCCAATGTCAACACCAATCATTTGTGGGTTGTCATATATCAACTTTGCAATTTCATCCATCGTTTTTCAAACCACCAAACAAAGAACGAATGCGATCGGTAGAGGCGGCAATGTCAACGGTGCTTTCCATCTTCACCTTGTCAACTGGCTTTTGTCCTGCGGTATCTCTCAACACCTCAAATGCTTTTGCCGCCTTTGCCGTATCCGTTTCAGCCAAAGCCTTGACAAAGAGATTATACGCCAGTTGCTCTGCGCCACTCATAGGGTTGCCTTCACCGTCTAAAACCATCGCATTTTCTTTTTCAAGTAGATAATCAATGCAATCACGGAGCATTTTTCGGTTTCTTTTTGCCTCTCCGCTTGCAATGCCACCCTTTCGCCCATTTTTCACGGCTTCTTCGTGGCTTTGTTCACTTGTAAACGGAACTAAATTCTTTTCGTTAGCCACAAAAAACAACCTCCAAATAGAAAAATAGTGCATACAGACAGTTTCCCATCCATATACACTATTTTAGCAATTATTTTGGGGTTTGTCAATGTTTGTAATAGTCGTGGTTGTTTGAATTAAAGCGGCATTGTGCGTACTTGCGCTTTCCCTCGTTTATCTTTTCGAGATTTGCTTTCCAGGCTTTGTAACCAAATTCGCCTCGTTCATCTTTTGGGCATCTATCGTGGCAGGCGGTGTGGCGTTCAGCACAATCCTTGCAAGGTGCTACATCTCTTATTGGCCTTGGGGGTCTGCTCATTTCTTAACCCCGTGCTTCACTCGGTCTTTTTCTTCCGCTTTCTTGGCATCGTTCCACTTGTCAAGTGTTCCGACCAGGTAGCCGGTAATCCTGCGAATGCGCTGGAACTTTACTCCGCTTCCCAATTTCTTTTTACTTTCCACTTTTCCACTTTCCTTTCTTGTAATCAAATTCGGTGCAGAAGTCATATCGCTGAAGGAATGTGTCGTGCATACCGGGGCCATAAATCGCACAAAGCCTGTCGTCCATCTTGGCTCGGTAGTAGTCGGTTTCATCGTCACGCTCCCAGGCCTTTTGAAACACATCGATGTATTCACCAACGCCTTTGACAACCTTTATAAGCCGTTCCTTGCCAAATGTGTCCTTGCCCATAATGTCCGGGTCATTCAGAACTATGGACATCATATCCAAGATTTGCTGTCTACCCATTTGCAAGCCAGCATCAAAATAGACTTGCCGCTCAATTCGTTGGCGTTCAAGAAATCCGTTCTTACCCATTCCACTTTACCCCCTCAATGCTTTCGATGATCTTAACTGCGTTCTCGTGACAAGGGTTCTTACGATATTCAGCACGGGCAAGTTCTGAATTGTTTCGGTTTTGAATAAACCCGTCAGCGATGTTTTCCCACATCAAGTCGTATTCATAGGCGTGCAGCAATCTGCGCTTTTCACGGGTTGCCGTTTCACGATCAATTATACCATCTTTGAATTGCTTGTATAACATACGCAAAGCAAGATAATAATGCTGACCGGCAAATCGCAATCCGTCAGGCATTTCCTCACCTGCCATTGCTTGCCGTTCGTATTCAAATTCCGGCAATCTTTCTTCACTCATCGTTTGCCTCCTCATATTCTTCGCAAATCTCACAAGGGATTGCAACCTCATAATTCGACCTAATCAAACAATCTCCGTACTTGTCACAATGGATGCACTTTTTTTCTTCCATCAGTTGTTCCTCCCAAAATACCACATTGTTATGGTGCACCCAAAAAACACTCCAACAAGCAAATAGAAAGTCTTCTGTAAAATTTCCATCACATCCACCCCTGGCACTTGCCATTCTCAAAATACCGACCGCAGCAGAATGTAGCATACAATCCACATACCGCCATAACAGGAAATGCGATCTGCGCAGTAATACAACCGCCAACTCCAAGCACACCAAACGCAAGGCCAATAGTCGCATACACGCAAGCGTCTGTCAGCATCTTCCGCTGTCGCTTTGCCTGCCGCTTTTCGTGAAAAGCATTGATAGCCTCCTGCCGTCTAGGCTCATTCACGATCCGTTCCACATCGTCATTGTAAATAGCATTCTTGTTTTCCATAATAATTGCCTCCTAAATTATGTTAGATTTCTTCGTTGTATATGCCCTTATAACAGTTTTTGCATTTCTTACACAAAAACTTAAATCCTTTATAACCAAACCTGCAACCACCAACGAAACAATTTGTTGTAGCACGGCTTGGATAAGCCATAAAAAACCAACCACAAATTTTTCTGTAATCTTTCATATCACATAATCCTCTCCCGTGATAGCCTTGTAGCCATCAAGCAGGACTTGCCATTCTTCATCGGTGATGCGGGACTTGCCGATGCCAAAGTGATGTTTCTCATAGAGGTTGCTTAAACACACTCGCAAATATTCTTTGTTGTGCCAGCCTTCAAACGGTGTATGAATGTTTCCAACATCACCAAATTTCAAAAATTCTTCGCAAATCTCATACCTCGGATATTTCCCATATCGTTTTTTGTGTTCTGTTGCATAGGACAGAAAATAATTATACAAATCGCTATTTGGATATTCCATCACACGATTTATCAAAAGGTGATTTGTTTTGCCTTTATCTCTCCAATCGTGCATAATTGCAACCAGTTCCCTTAATTGCCCCTTGAATTGTGCATCGGGCAGATACGGCAACAACTTGTAATGCCACAATCTCATATTTTGCCTCCTCCTTTATCTGTGGGCGGTTGTTAGCCGCCCTTAATCATTTGTGCAATTCTTCGTAAAGTTTATCGCCAACTGCTTTTTTAATGGCATCGTAATATGCTTGGTCACAGAACAGGCGATGCAAGCCAACGCAATACAGAAATGTCTGTTTTTCTTCACCCTCAAAGAAACTCAAAATGATTTCTCTTTCCTTTTCAGTTCCAAAAATGTATCGTTCAGCAATCAACTGAAATCTGCCCATTGCAGACTTTTCACATTCTTCCTTGCTAATCGGTGTCCAACTCATATCTCATTGCCTCCTAATCAATATCAGGTGTTATTCATCGTAAACCAATTTGCTTGCCTTGATGTGAAAATTTGTAAAATCGCAACCAACCAACTCTCGCTTCATTTTCAAAACAGCGATTTCTCTTGTTTCCGCTTCAAATCCTTTGTTAATGTGCTTAACCGTTTCTTTGCCATTCTCTGTGCATCTAACGGATGCCCAAACTTTCCAAATCTTCATCTCGTAAACCTCCTTGGTATATCAGGTGTTTGCCCCCTGTGAGTATATATTACCACACCCTTGCTTGTTTGTCAACAACTTTTTATAATTTTTTATAACTTTTTATTCTTCGTCATCATCTTCAACTCTGCCAAAATCGCAACTATCAAAAGCAAAGCTAATTTCTTTCAAAAAGTTTTCGCTTTTTCGGTTGCAACAGATTGCAAACGAATCACCGTTTTCGTCTTGGCAGATTTTTGTGTATTGGCAATCACCGCACATACAACCCATAATCATTCCTCCGTAGGTTCTTCCATTCCATCAAATGTGTGGTCTTTCTTCCATCTTCTGCACCAACCCTCAAAGCATTCAATGTAGCCGATGCGGTGTCCATCAATCTCACAATAGCACTCAATGCCGTGCGGTTCTACTTCGTGCCTTATGTTGCGTTCACAATTACAACAGCATCGTTTGCGATCAGCCATAATCATTCTCCTTTCGGCGGTTGGGGCAAGGGCATCCAGTGGGTGGCTCGTTTCCCCTTGAAGTCATAAGCAAACCAACCATTTTCTTCGTGGTAGTCTATCGAAATTTTCCCATTTGGGAAAACAAGCACATTCTCAAAGTACTTCGGCAACCTATCCTTGACCGAAATCCACTCCTGCACCACTTCAACGGTCGGTTCTTCGTGCAAAACCGTTAGGGGCGCGTTTCTCAACTGCTTCAAGAGTTCATCAGTAATTTCTGTATTGTCCTGCACCGTTACGCCGTTGGCGATAAGATTATCTGTGATGTGGTCAGACATATTCACATCGCTTTCCCAACTATGAATTGCCTCTTTTACAATTCGCCACATCTTTTCCCTAACATCCATTGTTATGCCTCCTTTACTTTGCGTATATTTCAAAACTGCTTAATGCTGCACATGCTGTCATTGTTCTACGGCTAAATAACCGCAAATAACCGCAAGGTAGACAATCAATGCTCCATCCTTTCGGCTCGATAAAGTGCGGTAACACACTGGGTCGCCAATCTCCATATCCTCCAATTCCGTCAAGGTTCAACACATCGGAACATCCGGAAAGTCTGCAAATCGGCTCGCCCTCTTTATCAACTGCAACAAAGTCCATACACATCCAGCCGCTGTCGTGTGCGTAGTCCTGCGGAATAATCACCAATGCGTGAAACTCTCTAACATCTCTTGAATAGCTGACTCTTGCAGGTACTTTTTCAAAATCTTCCTTTGTCATTTCAAAAACATTCATTCTTCCTTTGCCTCCATTTCATTTTTTAGGGTGGTTGTGTTGTTTTGTTCCCCAAAAGCGTTCCCGTTCCCTATGTTTTGAATATATACACACGGGAGAAATATATACCACTATTTCCGTGTGTTCGTGTGTTGTATTTCTCCGTATATAGCGTGTATTAAAAACACGGGGAATGATGGGGAACTGGGGAACACCTTATACGAGAAGTTCACACTTTTGTTGCATCTCGACAATGTTTTCTTCGTTCAAATTCTTACGAATACACGCACAATTCGTGGAAGAACCAGTAATTCTTGCCTTTTTTGTTCGTTTTCCGCTGTCGGTGTAGGTGACATTGTTTCTTTTCGCCCAAGCAAGGAAAGCGGTGCTATTAAATCCACCGTTCCCCATCTCACGGTCAAACACGGACTTGATAATGTAAATGCAATCCGCTTCAACCTTGCCCCAAACCTCGCCGGAATACTCTCCAAAGTCGTTTGCTTTGAATTTATTGGGGTTGCGTTCCACCAATTCATATACAAACTCCAATGCCCGGTAGTTGACATTGACTTCTTTCTTTTTGGTCATAATCTTTTCAAGGTCTGCAACGGTCAAGTTGTTTCCGTCCTTGAAAATCAGTTCCGTGGCGATATGGTCAGCTGCAAGAATAGCCGATGCAGAGGCTGCTTGCTTGTCCGTGCTGTCCGATCTCAACAATGCCCGGTAGTATTCCTTTTGCAAAGCATTGACCCTGTCAAAAGCACCCTCGGTCTGCAAATATTCCACGAACTCACGACCAGCAAAACCATAGTTTGATTGGATCACCGCACAAATGCCTACAAGGTCAGAATACACCTTTTCGTCACACTCAAACTCAATTACACGGTTTACTGCACCGCCGCCGCTGTTAGCATTGCTGATAGGATGTTCGCCGTTTGTGATAATGCAATTTCGCCAGGTGTTCATTTTCTGCAAGCCGCCAGTTTTTGCTCCACGGGTACGACCTACACTCTCTGTCAGTTGGTATATAATGCGGTCAAAATCACGGACACCAGCAGAAGATTGAATTTGCAATTCGTCCATACAGAGGGGGAGCGAATTTAGGAAGGTTGCTGTCATTTCCTGTCCGACGAGCGTACTGTTGAAAGTGGAAATATATTCGCCCATTTTAGGACACGCCCACACCGATGCAGCAATCATCAAGCCAACGGTTTTACCGACCTCTGTACCGCCCCAAGCGTGGAGGAAAAACGACAAAAGACCGCACGGCTCAAGAATTGCACTTGCAAAGCTGGCGGCAAGGAACAGTCGACCGGGGGACTTTTCTTTCCGCAAGTCCTGCATCGCATACAGCCACGCATTACGGCTTCCCTCCGGCTTGACCGCATTGAAAATATGCTTGAAATTGGTTTCACCGTCAAAAACAAGGTCATCCACGAACGGGGAAAAGCCGTGTGTGCCTACCCAGCCAAGCCGACCAACGGACTTTTGTTCCGGGATCAAGTCATAGTTGAGTTGTTCCATCTCCAAAATGTAGGTTGACAGAGCCTTTGCGTTTTCGCTGTTGACCATAATTCCGCTTGATGCAAGCTGGAGGATACTACTTGACGATGCGATCACGGACTTTTCGACAATGATAGACCGCCAAAACCGACCCTTTTTGTATGCCAGTTTCAGCCGTTCTTCACCGCTGTCAATGTTTACGAGCCGTTCAATGGGCATTATCGGGTGACGGCAGATTGCATTTTCATAGCCGTACTTGTCCATCAAAAATACGCCATTTTCATCGCAGATGTATTCACCGCTGAAAAGTTCCATTTCCTGCCCGTCAAACTGGGTGGAATTGGCAAGCATTACACCGCTTTTCTGCGCCATCATTTCTTGATAGGCATCCCATAGGGCAATAAAGCATTTTACGCCTACCGCACCGGCTTTCGCTTTCATTTTCTGCACCATCTGTTTGAGCAGGAATTTGTTGTCCCTGTATTGATACAGAAAAGCATACGGTTCTTCCGTATCAATGAATTGCTCCGCTGTATAGTCAGGAATTACGGCTATTTCTGTTTTCATATTCGTACCTCGCTATCTCGGCGCATTGTAGGCTATACTCTGCACCGGCTATATTCTTTAATGCCTCCACAAAAAGCGGATGTAGCGGCTCTGTGGGCGATTTAGGGGCATAATTGCGGCGGTTATCATCCAGCCTTTTCCATTCGTCAAAAGCCGACCAATAATCGTCCTCAATTTGCTGTCGTTCTTTCTGTTGCTGTTCTGCCTTGCGTTTCCGTTCAAATGCGATCCTGCCCATTTCAAGTTGCTTTCGGCGGTCTATTTTCTGACCGATTGGCAACCCCAAACAAAAGTCGTCATTCAGCTTGCTTATTGCGGATTGAAAATCCAAACCGAAATGGCGCATTGTGAATTTTATCACATCTGCGCTTTCGCCACAAACAAAGCAATGAATATAATGCTCTTTGACACCGCAATTCGCATCTGTGCCGTTGTGAAGCGGACACTGTATGCGTTTTGCACGGTTTAGAGTAAACCCATAATATTGCAAAACCTGTGGCATTGTCAATCTGCTTTTTATTTCGCTTGCGTAGTCCATAATCAAAACAACCTCATTTGTGTTCCGGGTGGATTGTCAAGCCATTCCCAGCGGAATTGTCTGTCCATTGGTATCAATTCCGCATCTTCCAGAGCAAACCGCTTGTCAAAGTCGTGTATTGTATGACCATCTGGCTTGAACGAAACAGGACTATCCAAATCCCATTTTAGCATCAATGCCCAATATTCGGGGTAATTCTTCCGCAAGAGCCGCAATTGGTCTATACCTTGATTATGGCAAAACCAACAACCGCCTCTTGTAGCAGTTGTGTATATGGGTGAAAGAAGGTCGTTTTCTTCACACCATTTGCGGCACTTTTCTTCCGTCCATCCAGCCTCTGCAAGTGGTGAACGCTTTGTATCTGAAAGATTGTGAAAACGCATCGGCTCATCGCTTGCAATTCCGATATACTGAATACCTTTGATTGAATTAAGGCAACAAACTTTCAGCCTTGAATTGCACCATTGCCCCATTCTGTACGGAAATCCATATATTTTGCCTGCGTTTTTGCATTTGCTATGTTTTTTGCTTGCTCCTGTTGTCGAATAAAAATAATCTTCAAAAGAGCCTTTTGCCTTTATATGTTCAACCTCAATCCCGTAGCGATCAAAAATAATTTTATCTGCTTTCTTCTTGAACTCGACCATTGGTGGCAAATCGGCAGGTATTGTCTTTGTTGCCCAAACCTCTGCGTGTACTATTCTATCAAGCGGTAAACCTAATTCCTCAATCGCACCCAAACAAGCAAGGCTATCTTTACCATAGGACAGTGACAAAATGTATTCTTTCTTCATTTTGGCACACCTACCACAAATATCATTTTTTGCCTTTGGTCAAAATGCAAAGAATATGACTTGTAAAACTTTTTTGCATATTCAATCGCATCTTTTGAATATTTGAAATACATATCTGCTCCTTTTGTACAACAAACCCCGCATATCTTCTGGTGGTAGCAAAAGATACACGGGGTTCGTGGGTCAGTGTTAAGTTGTCAGCCAATGTTGAGCTACCACCTTCAACACCGACCCTCTGTACAGATATTGTACCACATCCCCTCCCAAAAATCAAGAGGGAATTAGGGGTTTTCTAATAATTCTGGATTGTCGTGGATGTTGCCAATGACCTCAAACCAAAAATCATCAATGCAACCGCTTAAAGTCAATTCTTGAAAGAAATCAGACCAAACGGGAATAGTGCCTGCATATTTTGCAATGAGACCAATCATACCGATTTTGTCATATCCAATGATGCCAGTTTCTTCTCTGTTTTGTGTACCACCGCCCAAATCACGGACAATGACAGCTTTGACAACATCGCCCTCAAAAATCTTCTTTCCGTTTTTATCGGTCAAGCCAGTAAACTGACCGATTGTATCTGTTGCGATTTCATATTCCGTGTAATTATCAAAACCGCTATCATCAACACGGATAACTTCAAACTTGCTACTCCAAATTTTTCTATGAATTAAATCTCCTTGAACCCAAGCGCCACAAGCGGCTTTTCCACGAAACAAAATCTCACGCATTTTCTTCTGCCTCCAAATCAATAAACTCTTGAAACTTTGCCAAAGCCTTCTCCGCATTCTTTGTCGGCTTTTTCATTGACACATTGAGATGCAGGGAAAACCAATGGGCGACCTCACGGCGAGCGTTTGTGTAGCCTTGAGCCAATCCCTCACGATAGGTCTTTGATGGCTTCTTGTTGTCAAAAACCACTTTGCCAACGCTTTGGCTTCCTGCGGTTTTATTGAGAAGCTGAAATCCTGCATCTGCCCATTGCTTGATAAATTCCTGCTCTTTTTCATCCAAATCATCCAAAGAACACTCGATGTATCGGATCATCCACCCGTTAGGGTTTTCTTCCTTGTTATAAATCCCCCTCTTTTTAAGGCTCAACGCCATATGGTCATATTCTTGTAAGTGCTGGGCAATTCTTGAAATCAAAGAACGGGCTTGACCGATATATGCAAACCTTATAAATGTTTCCGGGTCTGTGCGATAAAAGGCATATATTCCTGGTCTGTCAGGGCATTGCGGACACACCTCTTTTATCCGCTTCTCACATTCCGCTTTTCGGGCGTATATTTGTCGGTAGTTCATATAAATAACCTCATTCAATCAACGGCAACTTATAATCAATATCAGATGGAATATTATCTTTCCACACATAAC